>NZ_JAJDML010000039.1:0-36352 GCF_020594215.1 Blautia sp. DFI.1.216 | reverse complement strand
TCCTTACTGGCTGTAAGGGATATTAACCATAAATATATTGTAGTAGATGAAAGCGCAAACTGTGCATATCTGCACTCATAATAAATAAAAATAACAAAACGGTTTTCATTCAATTTCTCCCTATAAAAGTATATTTGATAAGAATAGTATTAAACCAACTGGTGGAAAGGGAAATTACAAATTATCTATTGAGTTCATGAATACAAAGACACATGGAAGGATTACTGAAGAAATTGTTTTTAAATAATCGAATGTGAGATCTTTTGTATATTGAGAATGAAAATTTCTGAAAAAGTTCAATATTAGTGCTGGATAATCCGAAAATTACTTCGGCGCAGTTGTATAATAAAAAATATATTATATTATAAAAATTTATGATATAATATCCAAGCTACCACCCCTAAACAGGTACAGGAAGGGGGTGTGCTATCAATGGATACAATTTTATCATTTATGCTTTCTATTCTGGCAGGTGTAATCACCTATTACATTTGCAAATGGCTGGATAGAAAATAGTAGCTGGTAGCCAGCCTGGGGAATAAGCCACCCTTGCCAAAACGGAATAAAAAAGCCTCGGAGATGCGACCTCCGAGGCTTTTTGCTGTGTTACCAATGAATTTAATTTTATCATTTTGCCTATGGCAATTATAGCATATGCAGAAAATGAAATCAATATACTTTTGTGGATGATAATTTCGATTAATTTAGATAGAAAATCATTTCATCGGCAGTATTCTAATCTTCCAACTGCTTTTAAGAAACAATTTTGAATGACTCCCAACGAGTACAGACGCAAGCGGTCATAAAAACCATTCCATCTTCTCCCTCACATCCGCATGCTTCAGATAAATAACATTAAATTCTCTGACTATGGGCTCACCCTTTAATGTAAAAATCCCAAGATCCGGGTCACTTTTGGCAAGTACTTCATATACAAATGAAATTCCATACCCGGACTTGATCAGGTCGATGATCATCTTAAAGCTGGAAATACATATATGCCGGTGAAAACGCTCCAGGGATTCATTATGCTCCAAAAGCTTTTCCTCCAAGATAGCCAGAGTTCCAGAGCCGTTTTCGCGATGAATCAGAGTTTCTTTCAGAATCTCCTCTACAGATACTTCACGGCCTGCAAAGGGATGATCCTTCGGACAGATTCCCACAAAAGGTTCCCGGCGATATAACTGGCTTCCAAATCTGTTTTTGTCAAAGAATCCTTCTATGATGGCATAGTCCAGAGTATTCTGTTCCAATAAATGCAAAAGATGCTTTGTGTTATCCACGATCAGAGTCAGTGCTGTATCCGGCTGATTTAAGAAATCGTGAATCCTGTCTGTGATCACATAGTCACCAATGGTCTTGGTTGCACCGATGCGCAGTTCCCGGAGACCATTGTTTTTTATCTTTTCCCTGAGAAAATTTTCACGCTGCTGAACGGAACGCAAGTAATCCTCCAGCATCTGTGCAGCAGGGGTCTTGATCAGTTTTCTGTTTTCATAAAGAAAAAGGCGGCAGCCGTATTCTTTCTCCAGAAACTGGATATGCTGGGTGACTGCCGGCTGGGTAATATGTAACAGCTCTGCCGCCTCCCTGTAATTCATAACACTGCATACAGCCATAAAGGTTTCTGTTCTGTGATCTAACATAATATTCTCCTTGAACTCTTCCACTCTATTGATATCAGATAGTTTTTTCTGTGCAATAAGAAAAAATTCTGCCCTGAAGGCTTTTTTATAAAGGTTTCTGTTTTTCAGTTTCACAGTTGCATTATTCCATAAATGTTACTTATCGTATAATAAAAACTCATAAATTGATTTTATCATTCATGAAGCCTATAATCAACAAAAGAAACACCGTATATATCAGAGAAAAGCAACAGCTACATAAAGGAGATACTTAAACATGAATGAGGAAAAAATAACAACATCCGCCAACAAAAAACTGAGTCCCGAGGAAATCAAGCGGGTAAAAGGTCTTGGATGCCTTCAGGACAAACGATATGATGACATCTTTAATATTCGGGTCATCACAGGAAATGGTCATATTACCACAGATGAACATCGTGCCATTGCGGACGCTGCAGATAAATTCGGAAATGGTCAGATTACTATGACAACCCGCCTGAGTATGGAAATCCAGGGAGTTCCTTATGATAATATTGAGAAAACAATCGCCTTCCTTGGAGAGCATGGCCTGATGACAGGCGGAACCGGAGCTAAAGTGCGTCCTGTTGTCTCATGCAAGGGAACAACCTGCCAGTATGGTCTGATTGATACCTTTGCACTCAGCAAGAAAATCCATGAGCGTTTTTATGTAGGCTATCACGATGTGGTACTCCCACACAAATTCAAGATCGCAGTTGGCGGATGTCCAAATAACTGTGTAAAACCTAATCTGAATGATATGGGAATTATCGGCCAGAGAATCCCAAAACCGGATTCAGAGAAATGCCGGGGATGTAAGAAATGTCAGATTGAAAAAAGCTGTCCTGTACACGTTCCGAAATTAGTTGACGGTAAACTTTACATTGATCCTGAAGAATGTATCCATTGCGGACGCTGCAAAGGAAAATGTCCTTTCGGCGCAGTACCGGAATATCAAAATGGTTATAAAATCTATATCGGAGGCCGCTGGGGTAAGCGAGTCTCACACGGTCAGGCTCTTACCAGAATTTTCACAGAGGAAGAAGAAGTAATGGCAGTCATAGAAAAAGCAATCCTTCTCTTCAAAAATGAAGGAATCGTAGGAGAACGATTTGCAGATACTGTGAAACGTCTCGGATTTGAGTATGTGAATGAGAAATTGATTGGCTGAGTATTAAAAAAGACACTTCGGAAAACTTTCCCAAAGTGTCTTTTTTCAGGTTTTTATTTTGATGTAAAAATATCAACAGTTTTATTTCATAAATTATGCCGTCTGTTTTTCATCATTTTTTTCAAAAAGCTTCTTCACTCCCTGGATTGCTACCAGCACACCAAGGATCAGCAGTAACACTGCGAAGATAAGCTGTAAGGTATTTCCAAGGTCCAGGCCTGTGGTAAATAATGCTTTTGTAAGCTTACTGATAGTCATACCCAGTGCAGTAAAGGTAACTGCCATCATAAATACCATAGGGATCCAGAGCATGCAGCCCTGGCGTTTTGTTTTCTTAAGAAATACTGCGCAGGCTACAAGGGCAAGTACAGATAACAGCTGATTGGCAGAACCAAACAGCGGCCAGATTTCTGCATATCCTACCTTTGTAAGCAGATAGGCAAGTACCAGTGTAATGATCGTCGCAAAATATTTATTGGTTACTACTTTTAAGAACGGGCTCATATTTTCCTCGTCTGTATCAGAATCAAGGAAAAATTCCTGGAATGACAGACGTCCTACTCTGGCTACTGAGTCAAGAGATGTCAGCGCAAAAGCTGATACAGCCAGATTGATCAGTGTAAATACCAGTGAATGTGGCAAACCAATTACAGAAAGGAAGTTTGCAATAGCACCTGCAAATATCTGCGGCTGAGTGGTAAGTCCCTGTGCTGCTGCCTCACCATCTGCAAAGGATGCAACAGCAATCAGTGCAATAATTGCCAGCATACTTTCCATAAGCATTGCACCAAAGGAAACCGGAAGCATGTTCTTTTCATTTTTGATCTGTTTTGACGCAGTACCGGAGGATACCAGTGAATGGAAGCCTGAAACTGCACCACAGGCAATTGTCACAAAAAGAATAGGGAACATGTACTGTCCGTCCACATTAAAGCTTGTAAAAGCCTTAAGATTACAGGATGGATTGGCTGCAAATACACCGATAACCGCACCAACGATCATGAAGATCAGCAGATAACTGTTCAGATAATCACGGGGCTGGAGCAGCGCCCATACAGGGGCAACACTGGCTACCAGAATATATGCAAAGATAATAATATGCCAGGTTCCAAGACTTACATATACCGGGAATTTAAGTCCCAGCGCAATTGCGAGCACTAATAATAAAATAGCCACTGCAGTATTAATCCATTTATTAAACTTGGAATATTTAAGGAAAAATCCCAGTCCCACTGCCTCGATGATAAATAACATGGAAGTTGTTGCAACTGCTCCGTTTGCTGCTACCCTGGTAACGGTTCCTGCATTATCTGCCACAAATCCGTTAAAGGTTCCTGCCACAACATCTGCAAATGCTGCAACAACCAGAATACAGAACAGCCAGCAGAATAAAAGGAATAATTTCTTTCCCAGTTTTCCGATATAAGCTTCAATGATATATCCGATTGTACGGCCTTTGTTCTTTACAGAGGCATACATAGATGCAAAATCCTGAACTGCTCCGAAAAATACACCGCCGATCAGGATCCAGAGCATAACCGGAAGCCAGCCGAAAATTGCTGCCTGGATCGGTCCGTTGATAGGACCTGCACCTGCTATGGATGCAAACTGATGACCAAATACCACATTGGTATCAGCCGGTACATAATCCACTCCATCCTCCATCTCATATGCCGGTGTTTTTGCTTTGGGGTCAATGCCCCATTTGTTCTGAAGATAACGGCCATACAGAAGATATGCTCCACCAAGCACTACGATGGCTATTATCATCATTACTATTCCACTCATAATCTCTTCCCTCTTCTTTCTTTTATTTATATATGTAAAAAAACGCCCCTGCTATCCAATTTTCAATTGGATAACAAAGGCGGAATATTCCGTGGTACCACTTTGTATTATTATACCTGTCACCAGATACAATCTCTTAACACTGTCTGAGCCAAACAGCTTCTTCTGTAACGTGAAGACCACGTCCCTGCTTACTATAGATTTCAGCGGGATGCTCCCGGGTGATATCACAAAACACCATCTGCCGCATCTCACCTGTCTGCAACTCTCTGTAATCCGGTTCCTTCTGTGACCTGTCCTGTTCTATGCATTTCTCTTTTTTATTTATCTAAAGTTTTACTCTTCTTTTTATAAAATATCAAGAGATAATTTATATATATTTTACAATTATAGATAGGTGTTTTTATGCAATATGTATGATTATCAAGCAGATATTCGCAATCCGCTTCGCACGCATACGGTCATTTTATATCGTTATCTGTTACCTATAGCAATCCTCGTAAATAATGCATTTAAGACAGTTCAGCAGAGTGCGAAAGACAAAGAAGATATCTGCAGGCGTGCTGACGCACGGCAAAGATATCCGACGCAGGATTTCACACTCTGATGGGCTGGATTAAGATGCATTATTTTAGAGGATTGCTATAAAACCATTTTCAAATGCATTCATTTGTATAATATACGTAATTGTTTTTCTGTCTTGTACTTTCTCCGTCCTCTGCATATAACAGAGAAAGAAAATTTTACAGAGATTTTTCATTAGCGAGCATGTGTATTTTACAAACTGTTTCTATAATAGTAATCAAAGAATTGAAAGAGAAAAGAGGAATCATTATGTATCAGACATTATGGAATTCTATTAATAAACAGGTAAAAAACTCACATGCTTACGCAGCTTTTCTGGCTGTTTCACTTATGGGCTGGACAACGATCGGTCTTCTGGCAGGATTTTTGATCTGCATGATCGGCGGTATGTCCTTCGTTACAAAGGTAACTGTTGTCCTTTGCAGTGGCGGGTATACAGGATTGATCTTTGGTTTCTTTGGCGGTATTTTATATCTGTACAGATCAGAACCCCGCCATTTGGCTGCTGCCACCCCTTCACAGGTATTTCCACAACAGTTACAAAAAGATGGTGAACCGGACTGAATTCACCATCTTTTTTCTTTATCTTCTGTTATTAATAACCTCTCTCGCCATATCTGCAAGTTCACCGGCAGATAATTTTCCATCTATTTGCAGCAAATCATACTGGATGCCATCTTTATTCCAGTTAACGCTTTGAACCTGACTGACTTCAATCTGAGAAGCGCCGTCATCGTAACTGAATACAACTTTTCCACTGGCCTGGTCTTTTTTATCCTGTTCTGTCAATTCGTAATCATCCGATACTACTTTATTTATATAATGTACATAATACAGATTTGTTCCATTTATAGTGGCAATAATATCACCTGCCGGTGTAAGCTTTGAATTGAACTTCTGCTGTTCAAACGATACAACATCTCCATTCTTCTGATAATCAAAGGACACAGATTTAAACTTCTCAATTACATTTGCATTGTCGTCCTTAAAACTGTTTTTTACAATATTGCCATCCTTGAAGCAGTACCCGTTCTCAAAGGTATCAATCAATACCGGTCTATACCCAATATCCTTTGTAACCTGTTCTGCCGTTGGAAGAGATGTATAATCAGCACGTGATGCAGATGAACCTGTCCACATTGAAATCTTTCCTGTTGCCGCCACAGCAGTAGCTCCAATTGTAAGTGTTGCAGCTATCAACAAAGGTAATATTTTCTTTTTTGATCTCATAGTCGTTTGCTTCCTTTCTGTATCTGCGAAGTCAAGTTTTGCATAAACTCTCTGTCTGATATTCTCTGTATCAATATCAAGAGCATTGCAGGAAGTATCTGCCTGTTTTTGTATTCCCAATTCTTTAAGCAAATTTTTTCTTCTCATAATCTTTCCTCCGCATTCGATAACATTTTTCTGAGTTTTCTTTTTCCTCTTGAAAGTCTGGTCTTAACTGTAGAAATATTAAGTCCCATTGCTTTTGAAATGTCCTTGATTTTTTCATCAAATTTATACCGTCTTACAAAAATCTCGCTGTCAGGTTCGCCAAGACTCATAACTGTTTCCCATACATAATTGTTATGAAAATTCTCTTCAATGAAATTTTTACCATCTGACAGTTCAATATCCTCAAGAAATGTATGATCCGTTTTTCTGTTTATCCGTTTCAGAGCAAAATTCCGGGCAACGGCAGCAAGATATGACCGTAATGTACCTTTCTGTAAATCTATTCTCCCGGCATTCTTCCAGAGTACAATAAACACATCTGCCACAATTTCTTCAATATCCTCTTTCGGCAGTGAATTGCCGGCCATATGATACAAAACAGTACTCAAATATGGTGTATAAATTTGGATTGCTTCATCTATTGAATTTTTTTCTCTATTCCTGAGACGCTGCAAAAGCTCTGCTTCATCTGTCATATCAACCCAACTTTCTTTTTAATACTTTCAAAAATTAAAAGCTTTTAACCTTTACATTCTTATATATCCTGCCAGGGAACAAAAAGTTTCATTTCTTATAAAAAAAAGTATACAGAACTTGTGTTAAATTCTGTACACTCTCAATGAACTGTTCCTTTTGCATTTTATCTTCTACCCATCCATTTACCTCTGATACCTGATAAAAATAAAACCTCCAAACTGAGTAATCTTATCTTACATCAGTTTGAAGGTTTGCACAAAACTTCCTTGCTCAATCAAAACAAATCGTTTTCTAAGGTTTAGTTAAAATCCCAGAATCCAGTCCCTGTTTCAGGATCGTATTTGCGGTGGATAGTTCCACCTGTTACCGGGCGAAGTTCGATTTCTGCAGTATACAGTACAGTAATTGATTTCATATGACCTGCTGCCATGCAATGTCGTTCACCATCTTTATAAGAGAATACTGCATGAGTATGATGGTAACAGATATTATTTTCACCTGTGACCACGTTGCCGTTTAAAGATACCAACTCAAGCATTCCGGAAATACGCTGTTCTTCGAAGCTGCCTGTCTCTGGGATAAAGGTCTGGATTTCTGCATCCTTGCATCCTCCGATCCCGGAAAAAGTGGCTGATCTGATGTTTTCTTTTTTGCATATTTCGAGGATTGTACTGATGATCTCGTCATCACGATCCATTCTTATGTAATAGCATTCGCCGAATTTTCTGTAGTCCATTTTTTACCTCCATTCTGTTACAGCAATTTCTCGCCACAGGCAGAATCAATGATCAGCGTATTAATAAAACCACCTCGCAAAGCACCTGCAACAGCTGCTACTTTTGCTTCTCCATAAGCAACACAGACTACATTTTTACACCTCTTCAAATCATCATACCCAATTCCTATCATTCTGTCATTTAAAGAAGTGTTGATTTCTTTCCCATTGATATCATAGAAATGACCGCCAATATGTCCAACCGCTCCTTTATTTCCCAGAAGATGAAAAGTGCTTTCCCCAAGGTAATTCTCCCAGGTTTTATATTCCACAGAACCGACACTTGTCAGAATTACATCTGCATTCTGTGCAAGCTGCAGAGCTGTTTTAATAGTATCATCCTGAATAAGAATTTCTTTTAATTCTCTATTTTTCACAAAAAGAGGGGCATAAATATACTGATATGTTCCACCGTATGCAGACGCCAGGTCTTTTGCCAGATCCATGGCATCCCGTTCCGGACGTTTCACATTTGAGGCACCCATAATCGGAACCACTGTAATAGGAATATTTTTCTTATTATTTGCATCAATATATTTCACTATATGATAAAGGGTATTTCCCCATGAGATTCCTACTACCATCTTTTCTTTAACAACAGAATCCAGATAATATGCGGAAACTTCTGACAGACGGCTGGTAATCTGTTCCTTGCCGGTATCTCTTGAGGAAACAACTCTTACTGTTTTGACACCGTAAGTCTGTTGGATTTCTTTTTCCAGATTCAAGTCACGTTCCCAGGGTTCTTTAATGGAAATTTCTACAATACCGAGTTCTCTTGCTTCTTTCAGCATTCTGGAAATTTTGGATCTGGATGTATACATCCTGTCTGCAATTTCATTTTGTGTCATTTCTGAATTGTAATATAAATTCGCTACCGTGGCCAGAATGCTCCATTTCTCCTGAACGGTCATATTTTCATATTTTTTTATGTCTTCCATTGCTGTTCCATATCCCTTTCCATTATATCAGTATCAAAAGATGTTTTAACTCTGACCTCATTATATTCGAAAAAAGGATAATTTGTAAAGTCTCTGCAGACTTTCACAAACTATCCTCTATTTCTGCCATTTCCATTTTTATGGTCTGGCTTTTCTGATCACACGTACTATATTACATTTCACACGTTCTGTCCGTAGTATGCATTTGCACCGTGTTTTCTATAATAATGCTTATCCTGTAATTCCTGCGGTGCAGGTTTTACCTGTGGATTGATAAGTTCGGCATGCATTGCCATTTTGGCACATTCTTCAAGGACTACTGCATTGTGAACTGCTTCCATACCGTCTTTTCCCCAGGTGAATGGACCATGGTTTTTGCATAAAACTGCCGGAACTGCAAGAACATCTTTTTTCATTTTCCTGAATTCATTTACAATCAGAAGACCTGTATTTTGCTCATATGACTGGTCAATTTCTTCTTTTGTAAGGCATCTGAGACATGGGACTTCTCCGTAAATATAATCTGCGTGAGTGGTACCATAGCATGGGATGTCTCTTCCTGCCTGCGCCCAGCTTGTTGCATAGGACGAGTGAGTATGCACAATACCTCCGATTTCCGGAAATGCTTTGTAAAGTTCAATATGAGTCGGAGTATCGGAGGATGGATTATATTTGCCCTCAATTTTATTGCCATTCAGATCCATGATTACCATATCCTCTGGTTTCAGATTTTCATATGGTACACCACTTGGTTTGATGGCAAAATATCCACTTTCTCTGTCAATTTCGCTGACATTTCCCCATGTGAATGTTACCAGACCATGTGCCGGAAGCTGCATGTTCGCTTCATATACACGCTGTTTCAGTTCTTCTAACATTATCTGTTTTCCTTTCTATAATCAACTACATTATTCACTCTCTACTGTCCAAATCATAAATAAAAAAGTTAACTCTGGCATCAAAAATCAAAGAACAGTTTTAACCTTTTTAGTCAAATTCATACATAGCAATCTCATTAATTTCACGGTTTGTAGAAATCACATAATCTTTCCCATCCTTATGGAATCCATAAGCATTGGCCGGACCACAGTCGTGATCTATCAGTTCTGCGTGATACTGTCCGTTTTCCCAGCAGAATTTCAGGAGATCTCTGTTTCCTTTTCTGTGACCGATCATGACTACCGGTTTTCCCTGGATTTCCCCGCTCCAGATTGCATGGAGAAATTCGATTTTCTCCGGATATTCATAGTCAAGTTCATATTTCCCGTCTTTTTCTCTGTAGATCAGAACAGTGTCACCGTGGAATGGAGATAATACCAGCAGTTCATCTTTTCCGTCTCCGTCAAAGTCGATGAGAGTGGCATCGCTTGCAGGAGTTTCCAACAGGGTTTCTATTGTCCATTCCGGGTTTGCAGATGTGGGCGGATAGAAACGGAATACTCCACCATCACAACAGACGATAGATGACATTTTTCCATCTCTTACTACTCTGTAGTATCCGTGGTTTTTCAGCATATTATCTTTAATTACTTCCAGTTTCAGTTGATGTTTATCATCAAAGCTGCTGAGATCATCCGGAAGAAGTGCTACATATACTTTTCCAGGGCTTGACCAGTCATCCTTGTATTCATGCCCGGATTTGAGACAGCATGCGATCAGATAATGTTTTCCCTCGCTTTCAATGATATCAAATCTGTGTACAAACGGCAGATCTGTCAGAGTGCGGATTTCCCATTCTCCATCCTTTGGTGTAGCGATGATAATCTTTGCTTCTTTGGAATCATTAGGAGAATAGAATTTATGGGTTGCCAGAAACTGTCCGTCTGTTCCCGGAACCTGCACCATTGTCATAACTCCGCCAGGACCCTCCCATACGGTCTCTTCTTCATTTCCATTGATATCAAACAGAATACATCTGTCAGTTTTTTCTGCTGCTACCAGAATGTGGTCTGCATTTTTATAATGTAATGGAGCTATGGAATAACATTTTTCCAGATTTGCCAGTACTTTTTTATTCATTATGATTACTTCCTTTCTGAATCAGATACTCTTGCCCGATTCATCTAAAAATAATTTTCTTTATCCGATTTTGCATACTGGATCTGCGGAACCAGAAGCATCAGTATGATAGCGATAATCGCACCTGGAAGTCCAAGCCATTTCAACAGTGCAGAAATTCCAAGCCATACAGTCGAGAAGTCAGTTGTTCCATGCCATCCGCCGTACGGCACCAGTTCTACAAGCCATACAGTAACTGCGCCCAGCAGTACCTGGATCAGGCCACAGATAAACGGGATGATCATGGCTGCTTTTACACCGCCCCGTTTGTTTGCAAAAATAGCGATAATAGCGTTGTCAAAGAATACTGTAGTAAATCCCATGATAATGATAACCGGGGAATGGAACACGATGAGTCCCAGAATTGCAATCACCTGTCCTACCATTCCACAAAGAAATCCGATGGTTACTGCATTTCCCGGTGCATAGTTGAATGCAACTGCGCAGTCTACTGCTGGAACTGCACCCGGGAGAAGTTTATCTGAAATTCCCTTGAATGACGCTGTCAGTTCACCTACAAAGAGCTTCACACCCATATTTAAAATCTGAAGATATACGGTAAAATATAATGACTGAATCAGAATATATACCGGAAAAGCCGTTGTTTCTGCGAATCCGCTGTCAATCTGGCGCATGAAATCTTCACCGAGGATTGCCATGATGGTTCCGAAAAACACAAGCATTAAAGTAGATGTTGCAGTAATGTTGTCCTCAAACATTTTGAGGAATCCCGGAAATTTAAGGTTTTCAATGGAGTTTTCTTTTTTTCCGAATATGTGTGCTACTTTATCCGTGATCCATACTGCAACCATCTGCTGATGCCCAATTGCAAATCTGTCTTTTCCGTCTGTAAGGTTGAGACAGGCATCTACTGTAAGATTGGAGCTGACTGCCTGATAAGTACCTACCAGCATTCCTACCAGAATCGCACCTGTAATATTTCTCAGATATGGAATAAACAGGAATACGATCCAGGTAACTGTAGTAGCCTGCTGCACCATAATGTGTCCGGTAAGAAGAAGTGTTCTCAGCTTCGTCCACTTTTTGAAAATCAGTAAAATAATATTCCATATAAATGCAATGAGAAGTGATGTCATTGCCCATGCAGCGGAACAGCCGATGCTCTCTAATGCTTCATTTGCAGCATTCAGTCCGAAATACGGATCAATTACAACTGCATTTAACTGAAATCTTTCATTTAATCCCACAAGAATCGGACGGAATGTGGTGATCAGTCCGTTGGCACCTACCATCAGGATCAGGTAGCCGATCACACCCTTAAAAAATCCGCCTACACATTCATACCATTTTTTTCGCTGAAGAATATATCCAAGCAAGATGATCAGACCTACAAAAAGCTCTGCTCTTGTCAGGATATTGCTTGTTAAAAAATTAAATATGGAATTCAAACCTGCCATCTTTTTGCTTCTCCCCCCACACTCTCTTATAAATACGGTTCATCTGTGCTCTGTATCTTTCGTATTCCAGAATCTTTTTATCATCCGGAAGATAAATTTTCACTTCATCCTGACGGCTGATACACTCAAATGCTTTTTCTACATTCTCAAAAATTCCCATTGCTGTGACTGCGATCATAAGTGCCCCTCTGGCTGTGGCATCTGCTTTTCCTCTGCGGATGATCTTCATACCATAGACATTGGTCTGTATGTCATTGAATGGAACGCTGTTGGAAAGACCTCCATTGATGTAGATGTCAGAAACTTTTACATATTTGTTCATAATATCGATTCCATTGCGGATTTCATAGCAGATTCCCTCCAGAAGGCTTCTCAGCATATCCTGCTTTGTTGTTCCGAGAGTTACATTTGCAAACTCTGCTTTTGCCATATTATTCCAGTCCGGTGTGGACCTTCCCATAAAGTATGGAATACAAAGACATCCGTGGGAACCAATGGGTGTCTGTTCTACTTCACGGTTAATCTCATCAAAAGAACTGTCCGGATAGAACTGTCTTCTGAACCAGTCAAATGCAGAACAGCAGGTTAATACACTGGATTCCAGAATATACTGGCCTTTTACAGATGAGAAGTTGCAGATTGCATCCTGTTCCAGATTTTCCGGCACCTGATCTGTTGCTGTGATAAGATAGCCACCTGTTCCGGTTGTTACAGACATGACACCTTTTTTGACTACTCCCTGTCCGATGGCTCCACACTGCTGGTCACCTCCGGCTGTAATCACAGGAATTCCTTCCTGACATCCCGTGATCTCTGCAAAGGCTTTTGTAATATGTCCGCAGACACTTCCCGGTTCTATCAGTTCACACAATTTTTCTTTTTCCACATGGAAAATTTCCAGAAGTTCATCATCCCATTCATGAGTACGGATGTTCATCAAAAGTGAACGACTTCCATATGTATAATCTGTGCAGATACGTCCGGTCATCAGATAAATGAGATAATCCGGGATGACCATGAATTTATATGTTTTTGCATAGATTTCCGGACGTTCTTCACGAATCCACATCATCTTGGAGCCTGAAAATACCGGATTGACCCTGGAACCGCATAGGGAAAATACCTTGTCATTCAGGTTTTCCATAGATTCGCAGATATAATTTGTTCTTTTATCCTGCCACATGATCGCATTACTTAGTGGACGGATATTCTCATCTACCGGAATTACAGAAGAACGCTGTGAAGTAATGGAAATTGCATCAATCTTCTCTCCCATATTCTCAGCTTCTGCTACGGACTGTTTCAAAATGCTGTACAATGCATTTTCCCAGTCCGCCGGATTCTGTTCCACCCAACTGTTTTCCAGATAGGTTGCCTGATAGAATTCCTGTTTCTCTGTCAGACATTTCCCCTGATGTTCAAAAAGTATTCCTCGCATACTTGATGTTCCTACATCAATTACCAATACATTCATCCCAAATTTCTCCTCATACATTTTTGCTCCACATGATAACTCTTTACCAACCGTTTCCAGACAATTCTGTTTTTATAAGCAGGAACGGAACGGAATATTCTGTGGTGCTTCGAAGCAGTCTTCAAATCCTCTTCTGTGGTGATAGTAAATCTTGTCCTTGTCTGCCGGGTATGTGTATTTGCCGCCTACCTGCCAGAAGAACGGATGGAATTTATATTCATTTCTGTCTTTCTTGAAATCATACAGAACCTTAATCTCATCGCAGTCTGCCTGGAAGTTTGTCCATACATCCCAGTGGATTGGAACTACTACTTTACATTTCAAATTTTCTGCCATACGAAGGATATCGATAGATGTCATCTTATCCTGCATACCGATGGGATTTTCTCCAAATGAACCGAATGCTACATCAATATCATAGTCTTTTCCGTGTTTTGCAAAGTAGATGGAGAAGTGTGAATCTCCTGAATGATAAATATTTCCGCCTGGTGTTTTTACCAGATAGTTGACTGCTTTGTCGTCCATGTCTGTCGGGCATACGCCTGTAAGTTCTTCTCTGTCCGGACCTGTGGAATCTGTTGTTACGATACAGGTTCTGTCAAAGGAATCCAGCGCTACAATCTCGATGTCTTTGATCTTAATGGTGTCACCAGGTTTTACTGTGATGCAGCGTTCTGCCGGAACACCCCATTTCTGCCAGAGTTCTACGGATTTCTTTGGTCCGATAAATGGCACCGGAATTTCTTTTCCGTTTTCATCTGTAGTTGTCATTCCACTGTTGATCACATGTGCCGCCCACTCCGGTGACATATGATCCTGATGATAATGTGTGGCAAGAACTGCATCTACTTTCTTAAATGCAAATGGATCAATTACAAATGGAACGTTTCTCAGGTTTGGCTGCATGGCTCTTCCTCCACACATGTTTGCCATCTGATGTCCGACTTTCATTTTTCCATCACCGTGTGTACGTTTTCCGTTTCCGCACCAGAGGTCAATGGTAATGTTTGTGTCTGCCGGTGTCTTGAACCATACACCTGTACATCCTAACCACCACATTGCTACATTTCCCGGCGCTACTACTTCGTTCTCAATATCTTCTACTAACCACGTACCCCATTCCGGAAAAGTACTTTCAATCCAGCTCTGTCTTGTCATTTCACTAATCTTACTCATGAATCTCTCTCCTTTTGATTATAACGTTTTTCTCTTGTTGAGAGTATATTATCACCTGCATTTTTATATTTCAACATATTTTCACTATCTGCACAAATGTGCAATTTACATTTTTTCAGTGTTTGAACATTTGTAATTTACAGTGAACAAAAAAGAGAAAGAAAAGAACATCTATCATTCTTCGCTATCTCTTTTATTATTTGTTTATGTTTCCAACTGCTTAATTTATGCTTCTCTGTCCAGAAGTGTACGCATACTCTGATTTGCAAAACAGATATCTTCTTTCCAGTTCTCTTTTCCTACGTCCCATAATTCAGTTACGTAGCGGCGGACACCCAGGCTCCATGCTGTGTTAATGATTTTTTCAAACTGTACATGGCCTGTGAGAAAAGGAACTTCGCGGAAGATTCCCGGTTTTGTTTCTTTCAGATGGAGCGCGATCAGTTTTCCCTTACCCAAGGAGAGATCTTCGCATACATCGTGTTGATTCTCTACTGCTGCGTTTGTGATATTTCCTGCATCCGGGTAGATTTTCAGATATGCGGAATCTACCATGTTTACATACTGGACTGCTTTTCCGGTAGTGTTCATGAAGTTATTCTCCATGGTTTCAAATCCTACCAGAATTCCCTCGCGTTCTGCGATTTCTGCAATCTTTTTTACATTTTCCAGAAAGTATTTCTTTGTTTCTATTGTGGATTCTCCAAAGTAGATATCATATCCCGGAATCATAACTGTACGCACGCCCAGATCAACAGCAAGCTCTATGGATTTCTCTGCAATCTGCATTGCTTTCTTTCGGATTTCTTCGTCCGGATCGCCCAGCGCATATTTTGTCAGAGCACTTACACTCATGGAACCAATCGGAAGTCCCGCCTGAAATACAGCTTCCATAATTTCTTTTTTTTCTGCTGTATTCATGAAGATACGATTGATTTTTTCATCTGTGGCATCTATGCACATTTCCATATAATCATATCCACATTCTTTTGCACATCCTAGTTTTTCACTCCATGATAATGTATTTCTCATAGCTTTCTCATATAATCCAATCTCATACTTTTTCATCATGCAATCTCCCTTGTATTACCCTAGAGCGCGTTTGAAAAATGCTTTTCGCAAGATGTGCGTCACAATTTGTGGGAGATTTTGTCCGGATGAGGGCGTCGTAGCGGGCTACGGCAACCGAATTCGGGCAAAATATACCGCAAAGTGGGGCGTGCAGATTGTGAGAATGATTTTTCAAACACACTCTAACACTCATTTACTTGTGATTTCGATTGCATGATAGCATTTCAGATTCTGGTTTTCAACATATTTTCATTCAATGCACATATGTGCAATTTTAACATCTTCCACAGTTTCTGCATGGATTGCATTTGGCTTTTTTTATATGCGGATACCATTCATGGATTTCCGGTAATGGATCGCCTTTTTTCCATTCTTTTACACTATAGTGATCCATAAAAAATACTTTTTCCCCAAAGTATTCTATTTCCAGTGGATAGATTGTAATTTTTTCAGGATTCATACAGCTTTGACAGATTCTGGGGGACAATATCTGATCTCCAAATGATACTGCCTGATCCATAGTAATGATCTGCATATGATTTTCGCTGATATATTCTATTTTTTGTTCTGCTGCACATGTGTATGCTGAGGGAATTTTCACTTTGTTGATCGTAAATATCCCTGCAGGAGTTTCTGCTGTTTTCATTAATCTGCCACCTCTAATTTCTGTCTATAGCGATTCTCAGAAATAAAGCATTATTTTGATGATCACTATAATCCTATACAGCTTACTATAGTACTCTCTACATATTCTGTCCATAGTGCATTATTATCTGTTTATCCAAGTGCTACATCCAGTATCATCATCAGAGAGAATCCTATGGCAAAGAAAAGGGTTCCTATGTTGGAATGTTCTCCGGCAGACATTTCGGGTATGAGTTCTTCCACTACTACATAGAGCATAGCTCCGGCAGCGAAACTTAAAAGATATGGAAGTGCCGGGACAATGAGGCCGGCGGCAAGAATCGTAAGGACTGCACCGACAGGTTCTACAATCCCGGACAGGACTCCACCTGCAAAGGCTTTGGTTTTTCCCATTCCCTCAGAACGCAGGGGCATGGAGATAATGGCTCCCTCAGGGAAGTTCTGGATGGCAATCCCGATAGAAAGAGCCATAGCTCCCATGATAGTAATCTGGGCGTGACCTGTCAAATAACCTGCATATACAACTCCTACTGCCATTCCCTCCGGAATATTATGCAGAGTTACTGCAAGAACCAGCATGGTAGTTCTCTGAAGTCTGCTCTTCGGACCTTCTGCCTTGTCACTGTTCTGGTGAAGATGCGGGATCATGTGATCCAGCAAGAGCAAAAAAAGCACCCCTATCCAAAATCCCACTGCTGCCGGTACAAATGAAAACTTCCCCAGTCCGGAAGACTGTTCAATTGCCGGGATTAGCAGACTCCATATGGAAGCTGCAACCATAACTCCCGCTGCAAAACCGGTAAGTGCCCTTTGAATCTGTTCATTCAGATTCTTCTTCATGAAAAATACGCAGGCGGCTCCTGCAGAAGTTCCAAGAAAAGGAATCAAAATTCCATAAAATACATTTATATCCATCAATTTATTCCTCCTGTTTTTATTTGTATGCAAATAAAAGAAATAGGTTCTTGTTATTTGTTTAGTTAGTTTATTCTAACTTTAATCAGTATATCAGATTTTTTGACAAATAAAAAGAGAATACAAAATTTTTTGCTATTTTGTATTCTCTGTATTTGTACAACAGAAATAAATATTCTCATGTAAACTGCATTTTGGATTAAATCCTGCGTGGCAGTAAGGGCAGCTGCCTTTTTTGTATTCCTGAAGTGTAAGTTTCCTGCCACAGTTTCCGCATAAAACAGGATAAACTTCTTCCGGTGTTGTTGCAACAAATGAATGGTCTTCCAGTTCATCGTGGCAGGAATAGCATGCGTAATATTTCCTGCATTTCGCACAAAGCAATGCAGCTATGTCAAGCTGTGTGTGATAGTGTGTACACCGTCCTGCTTTATCAAGTCCGATTCCGTGAATCTTTATGTTTTCCTGCTTTACCAGATTGTCTTCCGGCAGGCTATTCTTTAACCTGTTACTTTTATCAGTGGTTTCCTGCATTGTTGATTCCTTTTCTGATGGGAATTGCGATCAGTACTGCAAGAACTGTGATCACAATATCCTTTGGAATAAATGCTGTTAAGGAGTATACTGCGATTGCCGGGATGCTCATGGAGCCTCCCACAAAGTGCCACTGCAGACCACCGATTGTCTCAACGATCAGAAGTCCGATCAGTGCGAATACGATTGAGATTGCAAGATTCTTTGTCTTGTTCTCTGTTTTCGGACGGATTCCGCAGAGCCAGGTCATGATTGGCCATGCCCAGATGTATCCTCCTGTAACTCCTACGATGCTGCTGATTCCGCCTGAGAAGTTAGCAAAGATTGGAAGACCGATGGCTCCTAACAGAACGTAAACCAGTGTTGCTGTAGTTCCAAGCCTGGAACCAAGTACTGCGCCTACAAGTGCTACACCAAATACCTGAATGGTGATCGGTACACCGGTAGGCATTGGCAGTGAAATCTGTGATATTACTGCAAGAACTGCTGCAAACATACCAACCAGTACCATTTCTCTGGTTGTAAATTTTCTCTCTGCAGCAGGGCTTTTTGCATATGACTGACTCATAATAAGACTCTCCTCTTTCCCTGTTGATGATTGGTTTTGACTTTCTTTTTATATCATAGGCGCGGAGAATTGTCAACTTATTTATCTGAATTCAGTTTACATTTGTTTCCGATAAGTATCCGGCGATACATCTGTATAGCGTTTAAACACTCTGGAGAAATAAGTGCTATTTTCGAATCCAAGAAGTTCTGAGACTTCATAGACCATTTTTCCATCCTGAAGCATTTGTCTGGCCAGTTCTATTTTTCGGAGGTTTACATATTCTATGAAATTATAACCGATTTCTTTTTTGAACATGGTGCTGAGATAAGCTGAGGAAACTCCTGTTTCAGCAGCTGCATCTGACAGATGGATTGGTTCCGTGATATGCGCTTCTATATATTTTACTACTTTCTGCAGGATTTCAGATCTACTGCATTTGTAGGCAATCCAGAATTTTTCCATAAAAATATCATTAAATTTCAGAAACCATTTTTCTATTTCCCTGAGGCTTTCCATCATCATGATTTTCTGATAATGACAATTATCACCATCCAACTCTATTTCTTCCAGTGCGCCGTCCAATGACTGTGCAACCAGGGAATAAATTCCCAAAATATCCATAAAATTTCTTCTCAGCACATTGATACTGACATAAGGCTCCTGTCGGATCAGTCCGAAGATTCCATACAGCTCCTGTTCAACTTTTTCTCTGTCAAAACTTCGAATCTTCTCTTTTAGGGAATCCAGATATCCATGCATTCCTCGTGGACTATGACCTTCTGTTTCAATCTTCTTCTGAAAAAACACCAGTTTCTCTTCTTTATCATAATAACTGAAAAGCTGTATCTGCTCGGCCATCGCAGCAGCCCGAACAAGATCCGCAGTTTTTTCCATGCAACCTTCAAAGATTCCCATGTACAGTTCTCTGCCTGTTTTCCGCTCTGCCCTTTTCTTTAATTCCATATAAACAGATCTTTCCGGTTTTTCTTTCAGCAGGAAATATCCATACTGATTTCCCTTCTGAATCTGCAGACCTTCCCTGAGTTCGGTTTCTGCCCATTTATGGATCATTTCCATAACCCCGGACAACTCTTCTGTATCTTTCGCCAGTATACAGATTAATGTCTGATAATTACAGGTACCTGCAAAAATATCTCTGCTGTCTCTCATAATCTCTTCATAACGGATCTCACGTATTCCCTGCATATGCACCTTATTTCTTTCTTCTGTTTCTCCCAGACACTTTTCCAGAATACTTTCCAGTTCATCAGAACTCAGATTCAGTTTTCGCAGATAATCATACGCCCCCAACTTCATTGCCTTCTTTACAACATCGAATTCTTCCTGGCAGCTTACCACGATTACTCTGGTTTGCATTTCTTCTTTCTTCAAAAATTCCAGAATTTCTAGCCCGCTGACTCTGGGGATATTCAGATCAAGAAGAATGATATCCGGACGGCTGTTCCGGATCATTTCCAATGCTTCTTCTCCATCTGTTGCATCCGGCAGCAGTTCCAGATCCAGTTTCTTCCAGTCTACAAGCTGACGCAGTCCAAGTCTTGCCAGAATTTCATCCTCTACGATCAATACCTTTTTCATAGAATGTTCTTCCCTTCATCCGGATAATAATTGCTATCTTTTTATCCTATTTTATCACCTTTCTTCTGATTCTGTAATTTTTTTTGGAAGACGAACCCATATTTCGAAACCATTTCTGACCTTTTCATTATAGATCAGTCCATAAGATTCGCCGTACAACAGCTTCAGTCTGGAATTTACATTGTAAAGCCCGATCCCCGTCACAGCTCTCTGGTTCTTCTCTCCCTTCAGAAGATCTTCAATCTTCTTTTTATCCGCAGAATTTCCATTATTGAATACAGATATGACAAAATCATTCTCATACTCTATTGCAGAGACTATAATCTGCCCTGCTGGCACACCTTTTACTCCGTGCAGAATCGCATTTTCTACAATCGGCTGCATGGTAAATGCAGGGATTTCATAATAGAATAGTTCTGTTGGAATTACATTATAATACTGAAACGAACTTCCAAACCGCATCTGCATGATATCTACATATGCTTTCAGAAGTGCCGTTTCCTGTCCCACAGTAGTCATGCCGTTTTTGTTACTGTAAACTGCATGCAAAATATCTCCCAGTGCTTCCAGTGCTTTCTCCGTGTTTTCATTCCCCCCTGCACGGTCCTGTCCTTCTTTTATGGCCATGATCCTTATGGAATTAACCGTATTAAAGATAAAATGAGGGGAAATCTGCGACATAAGCATTTCATAATGAGCTTTTTCTTTTAATCTGCTCTCTCTTTCCACATTACCCAGAAGCTCTTCTATCTTTTTCCCAGCCTGATTATAGCTGGATACAAATTTACTCATCTCCTGAAAAGAGCCTTGAGGTTCTTCCAAAACTGCCATTCCATTGGGAGCTTTTTCCAGAGTTTGTGCCACTTCGACCAAAGGTCTGGCGATTCTTCTGGAAAAATATAACATGGTACAAACGGTGAATCCAATCACCAAAAGTAACATTTCCAGAATTCTCTGGAGAATCTTTCTGTTTTCTTTTAGGAAAATTTCCTGGGGAACAAGGTAGACCAGTTTATTGGAATCATTCTCCAGTTCGCCTTCCATATAATAAAAATCATCTTTCAGATTACCTGTCGTAATTTCATTCTCAGAAATCTCCTTTACAGTTTCCTGTTCTCTCAGTTCTTTCAGCTGTTTCTGATATTTCTCATTATACTCCATCAGTATATCATTGTTTCTGTCCAGGATATAAAGGGCACCGCCTTCCTCTGTCACCATACTTGCTGCCAGTTTTCCCCAGATTTTTTTCTCAGAAAGCCGAATCAGCATGACTCCCAGATTTTTGCCGGAATAATCTAGAATTTCCCGTCCCATATAAAAATATTTCTGTATATTGTCATGTATTGTCATTTCCTGGAACATGGTTTCTATGCCTGTACTGTAAGTTATCTTTCTTCCATTCTCCAAAATCTCCTGATACCACTGTTCCTTCTCATAATTTGTTTCTGTCTTACTTAATGTATAAGAACCGATCATATATCCTTTTTTCGTAAGTATAACTACTTTTCCGCCAACGGCATTTAAGACGGAGCTCTCTACATCCGAAATATCATTAGAAAGTTCTCTTTTCGCCTGATAGATCTCGTAGGAATCCCCGTCTTGCTCTAAAATTCGCAGGTTCTTCAGTGTATTTTTATTTGTCATCAACATGCTTGTAGCATAATTGGTCACTTCAACCATCTGATCTGTGTTATCCCTGATCTGGGATAGCAAATCTGTCTCATTGTTAATCTTATTTTCCGTGGTAACTTTCTGAAGATAGAAATTCAGAAGCATCAAAGCCAGGCACAACGGCAGCACCACAAAAAGTCCCATATAAAATGTGAGCTGCCTTCTTATGCTCTGGTTACCCGGATTTTTACGTTTGAAACTCATACGCAAATTTCCTCTTTCTACATCTGACCTGTATTTATCCTTTCACTGCACCGGCCGAAAGTCCCTGTACCAGATTCTTCTGCACCAATGCAAAGAAAATCAGAATTGGTATCAGACTGATCACCACCGCTGACATCAGCAGTCCCCAATCTACAGAATACTGTCCTACAAAGTCCTGCATACCAACCTGAATGGTTTTCTTTGAAGTTGTATTAATAAAAATAGAAGCATACATATATTCATCCCAGGATGTCATAAAACAGAACAAGGCTGTAACAAAAAATCCCGGCTTAGCCACATGAATGATCACATGGAAGAAAGATTTCAACCTGCTGCAGCCATCAATCCTGGCAGCTTCCTCCAACTCCCATGGGATGGAAATAAAAAATGCACAGGTATTCCATATGGCAAAAGGCAGGGTAAAAGAGCAGTACATCAGAATCAGTCCTATATAACTGTCAATCAGATTCAACTGTTTCATAATAATATAGTAAGGAATACACAACAGGATTCCCGGAAACATTCTTGTCATAAGAACCGCCATCTTGATTTTCCCGGCACCTACGATTCTATATCTGGTAAGTCCATATGCTGCCATTACTGATAATATCATACAAATCAATGTTGTGACCAGTGTAATAAAAATACTATTCATAAAATATCTTACGAAATTCGACTGAAACAGCACCTGTCTGAAATTGTCAAATGTGATATGTGTCGGTATGATCTGCGATGGATCATAGATCTGTTCCTTTGTTTTCAGGGCAGTCAGTACCACATAGATAAACGGGGTCACTGCAAGAAAAACCATAGCTATTGTAAATACATATGCTACCACATGCCGTATGGCTTCATTTCGTTGTTTTGCATGCATATAGTTTCCTCCTCCCTATTCTTTCTCACTTACCATCTTCAAATAAACTCCGGAAAAAACAGCCATGAATACAAACAATACCACGGATGCAGCTGCTGCAGTTCCGAAATTATGATCAATAAATGCTCTTCTGTATGCATATGTATAAACAATCTCTGTGCTGTACAACGGTCCACCTTTGGTCATCAGCCAGATAGTGTTAAAACAGGACACAATACCGATCAGGTTCAGGATTGTGGAAATAGCCAAAGGTTCTTTGATAATCGGAAGTGTGATCCTCCAGAAACACTGCCAGCGACTGGCACCATCTATTTCTGCACTCTCATACACATCCCCGGAAATTCCCTGCAGTGCAGCCAGAATAAAGATCATCTGAAATGGAATTCCCTTCCAGATTGCCGTCAAGATTACACACCAGAACGCTGATCCCACATTTCCAAGCCAGGATACAGATTCTGTAATCATTCCCAGTTTCACTGCCAGAATATTAATGATACCTACATTTGCATTGTATAAAAAAGTAAAGGTCATAGCTGCTATGGCATGGGGAACTGCCCATGGAACCAGAATCAGGGTTCTGTATACAGATCTTCCTTTCAGTTTCTGGTTCAGTGCAAGTGCAAGAAGCATGGCTGCCACAAGCTGTACCACAAGATTCACCACTGTCCACTTTACTGTATTTCCAATAGACTGTAGGAACACTTTATCTTTGAAAATATCAATATAATTCTGCAGTCCTGCAAAGGTATTAAACGTGGGATCGTTTGGGCGTACAAGGTTATAATTTAAGAAACTCAGATAAATACCTCTGAAAAGAGGATACACAGAAAGTGCCAGTACCGCAATCACTGCTGGTGCCATCAGAAGATATCCTGGAAGATTTTTTTTCAGTTCCAGGCCTTCTTTTCTACATATTTTGGACATAATCTTCCTCCCTTCTCAACGAAGAAGCGCTGCCGCCATTTCACGCCAGCGCCTCTGTTATTATTTCATGTTTGTTTCCCAGAAATTTTTACTGATAGTTAGATGCAATATTTTCATTAAGCTTCTGTGCAAGAGATGTCAGCGCATCTTCAGCTGAGGACTGTCCGTAGTCTACTTCCAGAATGGCATTAGTAATCAGTTCATCGATGGATTTTTCATTGATAACAGCAGGTCTTGCCTTTGTATATGAAAGTTCTTCTGCAAAGACTTTCAACTTATCCTTTCCTTCCAGCGCTTTAGCATAATCATAGTCCTTGCGTGCAGATGCTTTTCCCTCTACACTCATAATAGAATCTCCTTTTTCTGAGTTCAGATACTGAATCAGATCATAGGCAAGTTCTGGATTTTTGCAATTTACATTAATATTCCAAGTCCAACCTCCCAGTATAGTTGCTTCTGTTTTCCCTTTCACCATCGGGGCAATACCATAATCCATATCCGGATTAATATTTTCCACTCCAGTAGAACACCAGTCTCCACCCAGCAGGAAAGTTGCTTCTCCATTTGCAAAGCTTTCATATACTTTGTCCCATGTGGTTGCTTCTTTAAAAGACTCTACCAGACCACCTTTAGAGATCAAATCACAGATATAATTCCATGCTTCTTTTCCCTCCTCATTGTCAATCACTACTTTCGGAACATCTCCGCTTGTATCGATTACCGGACACTCATTCTGATAGAAGAATGAATAGAACGCATACGCACTCTGATAAGTAATAATTCCACCGTATCCTGCCTCTTTCGCTTTATCTACTGCATCCGAAAGTTCTTCCCATGTTGTAGGAACATCAATTCCCAGCTCATCCAAGCGTTCTGTATTATAATAAAGGCCTGTACAGTCCATATACCATGGTACTGAATAATATTTGCCTTCGAATTTGCCGGAATTAAGAGGTCCTTCCTGATACTGTGCAGTAAGTTCTTCATCTGTAGTAAGTTCTTCTAATGGATACAGGAGCCCCATAGCAGCAAGGTCAATGGCATGTCCCGAATTATCCATCACTACAATATCTGCACCTCCGCCTGCCAGAGCAGCAGTCTGGAAAGATTCTTTAATATCCTGCTGAGAAGCACCCTGTAAGGTAATCTTAACTCCCGGATTCTCTTCTTCATATTGTTTAATTACTTTTAAAAATTCTTCACTGCTCGCTCCTGACTCATCAATCCAACTATTTGTCATCAAAAGTGTCAGTTCTCCTTCTTTTTGATCTGAAGTATCGGATGCAGCCCACACACCTGTCTGTGCGCCTAAAACCATAACCCCTGCCAGCATAACAGCTAATGCTCTTTTCTTCATTATATAGTTCCTCCTTCTCATCTTCTCTCTTATATCTCTGTATTTCTGATCTGCTTTCCAATCGATTGTTCTGCTATGCACTTATTAAAACATGAAATCCCTGATTTTTGAATAACGATATTATTCTTTCTTTTTCCATCTTTTCTAAAAAAAAGTAAGGTTAATCGGAATTGGTATTATTTTTATCTTTTTTTATCCAAACATCTAAATTATCTTTATTCTCTTTTCTTTTTTCATCACGTATAATCACAGACATACAAAACAGATGCAGGATTCCTGACATCCTGATGATTTTTTCTATATTAATTTTTTAAGGAGGGTTTTCCATCATGAAAAAACTGAATGTTGCTTTAGTAGGCTTAAGCTTCGGGCTTGAATTCGTTGCTATCTACTGTAAACATCCTGATATTGATAAGGTGTATGTCGTAGATAAAAATGAGAAACTTCTGAATATTGCAAAAGAACGATACAGCATTCCGGATGAACGCTGTTTCACAGATCTACAGGATGTACTGGATATTCCTGAAATTGATGCAGTTCATCTTGTAACACCGCCAGCAACACATGCTCCGTTTTCTGTACGCGTCTTAAATGCAGGTAAACATTGTGGCTGTACAATTCCTATGGGAATGAGCATCCAAGAATTAAATGACATCATTGCAGCCCGCAAAGCCTCTGGCAAAAATTATATGTTTATGGAAACAACGATTTTCCAGAGAGAGTTCCTCTATATCCAGGAACTTTATAAGAAGGGTGAACTTGGACGTCTCCAGTACATGACCTGTGCACATTATCAGGATATGGAAGGATGGCCGGAATACTGGGAAGGCTTCCCACCACTGATGCACCCAACACACGCCGTTGCTCCTTGTCTGATGCTCGCAGGCCATCTTCCAGACAAGGTTTACGCAAGAGGTTCCGGAAAAATCCGCAAAGAACTGGCTGACAAATACGGCTGCCCGTTTGCATTCGAATCCGCATTTATTTCTCTTCAGGATAGCGATGTAACTATTGAAATGGAACGTTTCCTCTACGGTGTAGCCAGAAGCTATTCCGAATGCTTCCGAGTATACGGTGAAAACGAGAGCTTCGAATGGCAGCAGCTTGCTAATGAAGATCCTGTTCTCTTTACCCGTACAGGAGAACTGGAGAAAGTGGACATTCTGGATGAAGACAGCGAAAAATCCAGTCGTGGATCAGAGATTGTGGAAAAAAGAATCCAGATCCCGGATTATGCACACCTTCTTCCGAAGGAAATCGCATCCTTCACCACCAACACAGTATATAACAATGAGAACACCCATCTCTCCTTTACCCAGGGTGGGGGTCACGGTGGTTCCCATCCACACCTTGTACATGAATTCATTCGTTCCATTCTGGAAGAACGTAAACCTGCTATTGACGACATCATGGGTGCTTACTGGACAGGTACAGGAATCTGTGCACATGAATCTGCTATGAAAGACGGAGAAGTTATTACAATTCCTCGTTTCGAATAACCTATATCATTTAACTTTATATCATAAATACATCAGAGAGTGTGTAGAAATTTTCCAATCTACACACTCTCTGATATTTTTCATCTATTTACAGCAAATCATATATAATGTTATTATTTCACTATCTTCTCAATGATGCACTGATGCTCTTTATCCTTTTTGGAATAGTTAATCCCTGCCAAAAGAATATTTCCTGCATATTTCTCCAGACTTTTACAATATTGCTTCTGTTTAATCTGAGAAATAGCTCCTTTGGCACTTTTATCCCATTTTAATTCCACTACCAGAGCAGGTTTATCAGGAAATTTTTTTCTCGGAATAAAGACCATATCCGCAAATCCCTTTCCTGTTGGCAGTTCACGATATACGCTATAATAGTTTCTAGCCGCATACAGAGCCAGTGAAATAGTATAACTTAATGCATTTTCATCATTATACTGAAGATGCGAGGTCTCAAAGTGTGCTCTTTGGATTCCCTGTGCAACCATCTGCTCATTCTGATTCCAGATTGCATTCAGGACATCTGCCGAATTTTTTAAAGCTTTTGACACTTCACCCCAGTCTGATACAGAAACAGCATTTGCATACTCATTCCGGATTTCATTATTAGGAATATACACACAATGTTCTGTAGAATCATATGTCAGATATCCCAGATGGATCAATAAGGTCAAAACATCATTCTCATCCCGGAATGTCGTCATATCATTTGTAAAATTTCCGGTATTAACAGGAATATGCTCTCCTGCCAGCATACTGAGAATATCATCCTTTAACCCCTCAAAATTCATATCTATATAAGTCTGCAGTGCTTCAAAAGATTCTGTCATATTCCAGTAGTTTCTGATAGAACCAAAGAGCATGCCGTTTACCACAGACCTTGGATTATAAACCGGCTCACAGTTTTCAAACCTGTACCCGTCATACCATTCTCTGATTTCCCTCATATCCATATGATATTTCTCACATAATTCTCTGACTTCTGTCTCTGTAAAACCCACAAACTTCGCCAGAGGTCCTGCATAAATCATAGAAAATTCATCAAACATATTCAGGGCAGAATGTGTTCCATATTTCTTTACCGGCAGGATTCCTGTCATATAAGCAAGATGAATATAAGATTTATCCTTAAGAAAATCCCGCAGAAAATCAAGATACTGCTCCTGTGCTTCTTTATCTGACTTGTATTCTCTGAAAATACAATCCCACTCATCTATAATAATCACAAACGGACATCCTGTCTGCTGATATACATCCTGCATACTTTCAGCAAGATCTTCTTCATCAAAATAGTCCACATCAGGATATTCCTGTTTCAGGTCACGCATCAGAATCCGGTTTAATCGCAGGACCATTTTCTCTACTGTCTTACTGCGGCTTAGGAATTCCTGCATATTTATAAAGAAAACATTGTATTTGTTCAGATATTTTGAAAAAGATGAATCTTCTTTTATCTTAAGTCCGTCAAATAATTTTTCAGACTGACATCCTCTGCTGTAATATGCAGCCAGCATATTTGCAGTCATAGACTTTCCGAAACGTCTTGGTCTGCTTACACAGACATTTTGCTGCATGGTGTTAAAAACACGATTGGTATATTGTATCAGTTCTGTTTTGTCCACATAAATCTCAGAATTGATTGCTTTATAAAATTTATCATTGCCGGGATTTAAATACACACCCATTTCACACACCTGCTTTCCTGACAGATATTTTAATTTACCGTAACTATAAAAGTTCTGTCCAACTACCGTACTGTCTTTCAACTGATATTCCTGTAAATTTGTACTTTCCTTTTCCATATCCCGAAACCGGCTCCAGTATTTTCCTTTTAACCAATTCTTTTATAAGCATAGAAGCGCGTGTAGGCTTCAGACCAGTAGCATGTTGTACATCTTCTCTTCCAAATGCCACTTTATCACTTAACGCATCATACATTTTCTGAATATGGTTTATTGTTTTTTCCAGGAAACCATGAATTTCATCTGAATACCTGTCATGCACATCAATATTCACTTTTTCTGTTACAATGTTCGCTTTTCCCCTCTTAATATTCACTTTTTTCATTTCAATGTTCGCTTCTTCTGTTTTCAGACTCTCATTTAGAAGATTTATAAATTCTTTATTGATGTGCATCATGCGATTATGAAGAGGATTTTTTTCATTCAGCAATAAATTTCGCAAAAATACTTCCAGATATTCAGTTGTCTCATGGATTCCATTCTTTAAGTCATTATAGTTTGCACGAACCAGGGCATTTCGAAAATACCAGGCATTTTCTGCAAATATATCATTTGTGGCATCAAATCCCAGTGTTCTGAGATATTTAATAAAAAAAACTGCCGTAGTTCTGGTATTTCCTTCGCCAAACACATGTATCTGCCACAGATTTGCCACAAAAACTGCCAGATGATGTATCATTTCATCTATAGATAAACCCTTATAGCTGTACTTTTTTTCCTGCGTAAAATCATATTCTAATGTCTCTCTAAGTTCTGATGCACTTCCATAAAGAACGGAAGCTCCATCTAATACCCATTCTTTTTTTGTAATGTTATAATCCCTGATTTTTCCGGCATGTGAATAAATTCCTGTAAATAGTTTCTTATGAATTGCCAGATATTCTGTAGGTGTAAAACTAAATGCATTTTCTGATAATAGTGCTGCAATTCTGGCTGAAACTTTATCCGCTTCTTCAGTTCTGTCTCCTGACTTTGGCTTTTCTCGTCTTTCCTCATAATAAGAATCTACCAGATATTGAGCTTCTTCTATCGTAATTTTTCCCTCAATATTCTGAACAGCTGTATCAACCAGATACTGCGACGGCTTTAATCCATCAACAGCCTGTAAACCAATGGCAGTATTCCATGCATATCCCTTTTCACGCCTGCCTGGCTCTGCCTGTATAAGATATTCTCTGAAAGGATCTGTTTTCATTGATTATCACGCCTTTTTTTCTATTTTATCATTCTTAATAGTTTCACTCTCTGTGTCCCAGCTCCCAGAATGCCACTGCACTTGCCGCAGCTACATTCAACGAATCTACTCCGTGGGACATTGGTATCTTTACTGTATAATCGCAGTCTGCGATGGTCTGTGATGCAAGGCCGTCACCTTCAGTTCCGAGAATGACTGCCAGTTTTTCTTCTGAACGAAGTGCTTTGTCTTCAATTCCTACGGAATCGTCACGCAGAGCCATTGCAGCTGTTTTGAATCCCAGATTTTGCAGAATCTGCATTCCATCCTGTGGCCATACAGTTTTTTTATCAAAATATGTCCAGGGAATCTGGAATACGGTTCCCATGCTTACTCTGGCTGCCCGTCGGTAAAGCGGATCGCTGCATCCGCCGGTCAGAAGTACTGCATCCATATGGAGAGCTGCTGCTGACCGGAAAATAGCTCCGATATTTGTAGGATTTACAACATTTTCAAGAACTGCTATGCGGCTGGCGTTTCTGCAGATTTCCTCTACAGATGGCAGTGAATTTCTGCGCATTGCACAGAGCATTCCGCGCGTAAGGGCAAATCCGGTCAGCTTGACCAGCAGTTCATATTCCGCAGTATATACCGGCACATCCGGATATTGTTTCAGAATTTCCCGCGCCTCTCCCTCCAGATCTTTATGCTCCACCAGGAAAGAGATTGGCTGATATCCTGCATTCAGGGCACGTTCAATTACTTTCGGACTCTCCGCAATGAAAATTCCCGGTTCCGGTTCATAGTATCGTAAAAGCTGCACTTCAGATGTTCTGGCATATACATCCAGTTCCGGCGCAGCGAAATCTTTTATTTCGTTAAACATAAAAATAAAACCTCCAAACTGAGTAACCTTATCTTACATCAGTTTGGAGGTTTATACAAGAATTCCTTTTCAACAGTGTTATTCGGTTCTTTTTCTTCTGTCTTTATATGCCAGAAACAGAATCGTCAGAAACGTAACTGTCTCCGCTGCAAGAAGAGAGATCCAGATTCCATTTAATCCAAATAATTTCGCAAGTATAACTGCGCAGATAACAATGGCAACAATTCCTCTCAGTAATGAACCGACAATTGCGATTTTCGGTTCATCTACTGCTGAGAAATATGCCACCAGTACAATATTGATTCCTGCCACTATAAATCCAAGGAAATACAGACGCAGTCCTGTATGTGCATAATTCAACAACTGAACATTGTTTTCACTGTTGAAAATGCTGATCAGCGTGTCGGTTGAAGTCCAGATGATCAATTGGGTCAGTGCTTCTACAGCAAGACATACGAGCAGGCTCCATTTCAGAAGTTTTCTTACCTGAGTAGGCTGGCCTTTTCCGTAGCTTTCACTGATCAGGGGCTGTGCTCCCTGGGCCAGACCGTTGAAAATTGCAAATGCCACGATAGAAAGGTTTGCCACAACTCCATAGGCTGCTACACCCATATTTCCCGCGATTCCCAGGATCAGAAAGTTAAATACAATGGCGATCACACCGGAAGACAGTTCACCGACGAATGCGGAAACTCCTAGCTGACAGCAGGAAATCAGGTGTCTGAATGACGGTTTTTTCCAATGGAATCCTACATGATTTCTGCTGCTTCTGTAGTGCATGGTACAGACGCTCATTGTTACGATCGGACAGATTGCAGTAGCAAGTCCTGCTCCGGAAAATCCCAGACCGACTGGGAACATGAATATATAATCAAATATAATGTTAAAGATACTTCCACTGATGGAACCGATCATTGCAATAGAAGGCGCTCCATCGTTTCTGGCAAATGCAGTAAATGTATAATTTGACATGAAGAATGGTGTTGCGATCAGAATAATTCTCACATAGTTTCGTCCAAGTCCGATCAGTCCGGCATCTGCACCCAACAAAGCCAATGCTTTGTCCGGAATAAAGATTCCGATCAGCATAAATGGAACTGCAGCCAATATGCTCCAGGTTACTGACTGTACGAAATAATGTTCTGTATTTTTTCCTTTTGCCCTGCTTATGGCATACCTGGTAGCGGAACCAATCCCGATCATAGCCCCAATCGCATAGATCAGTCCATAAACCGGCAGGATCAAATTGAGAACTGCCAGTCCGTCAGCACCGGAATATACAGATATAAAGAAAGTATCTGCCAGAACATAAACGGAAATCCCGATCATTCCGGCAACACTCTGGGTTACATATCTGGTGAATCTTTTCAGCATAATACTTCGCTCCTTCGTTATATTGTCAACATTGTCTTCCTTTCATCTGCAGACTTATCTCACCATTATACCCATATAAAACAAAAATACAACCACAAAAACTCCAGACATAAAAATCTCCTTAAGCAGATTTTTTAATGCTGCTCAAGGAGACTCTGTTGATATTCGCAATTCACTTCACGACACTCTTTATTTTACCCGGTTTTTTTTCAGGTCTTCTACAATTTCATTGTAACGTTTTTTATTCAGGCGATAGAAAAACAGTACAATTGCTGTCACTATCCATAAAACTCCCGGAATTGTAGTAAAGGAATGTCTCATAATACTGAGGACAGCCGGATTCTGTACCTGATTTGCCACATATCCATATTTTCCAAGAAGTGCTGCAAGTAGCGCAGTTCCTATTGCCATGCCAATTTTATTTCCCAGTGACACAAATGCATATTGAAAACCATCATTCCTTAAGCCCGTTTTCCACTCTCCGTATTCTACGCAGTCGGGAATGATCGCATAGATTGCAGTGTTAAATCCAGAGAAAAAGAACTGTGTAATTCCTGCAAGTGTATAGAACGCTGCCGGTGTTTCTTTTACATTAAAGAAGAACATACAGAGCATGGAAATTCCAGTGAGGAGAGCAAAAATGGATGCAGTTCTTCCTTTATTGTTCAGTTTGCGGAATACAGGCTGGAAACATGCAGCACCGATAATGGATGGAATGATGATGCACATGGAATATGTAGTATAGTAGGATGCATTTCCCTCTACATAAGTGAAATAGTATAAAACATCTGCATTTCTTCCATAAAGTGTAAATCCGAATAACACCTGTCCGATTAATGCCAGAATATATGGGCGGTTCTGCATCACCGCTCTTAACTGCACTTTTATGGATATTTTTTCTTTTTCCGGCATAATCACCTGCTCTTTTGTTTTTGCAAAACAGAAGAAATGACAGGCTGCAAAAATACATCCGTATATGATTGCTACCAGTAGGTATCCGGTTTTAGCACTTTGACTGCCAAGTTTTCCAATCAGTGGAACTGTAATGATATTGATAATTCCAATTGCAACCATTGCAGATACTGAACGTGATGTATTAATCTTTGCACGTTCATCGATATCCTGTGTCATTGCTCCACAAAGGGTGCCATACGGGATATTTACACAAGTATATCCAAGTACCAGCAGACAGTATGTAATTACCATATAGATAACCTTTGATCTGTCCGACCAGTCCGGATGTGCCCAGAATGTCATAATCAGAAGCACGGCCGTGATCGGAGCTGCAATGAGAAGCCATGGACGATAACGTCCCCATTTTGTTTTGGTTTTATCTGTCAGTCCACCCACGATCGGATCATTGATCGCATCCCAAAATCTCGAAAACAGCATCAGGGCAGAGACTGCTGCCATACTGATTCCGAATACGTCTGTGTAAAAAATCATGAGAAAATTACTGACGAACATCCAGCTGAAATTACATCCTACATCGCCAAATCCATATGCGATTTTACTGATCAACGGAACTTTTACATTTTCGTTTTTACTCTCCATAATTCCTCCTGCCTGCTGCCATCCTCCGTCTTTCCGTTTACTCATGTCTTCTTTACAGCAGTTTTTTTTATTATATCTTTGTCTTACATAATGCTTATGATCAGCAGGGTATTTTATTTTTCCTGCACATTGATAATCACTTTCATTGTAGTCTCACGGTTATCGTCAATGTACTGGTATGCTTTCAGATAATCTTTAAATGCAAATGTCTTAGAAATCAGCGGTCTTAAATGCACTTTTCCTTCATTCACCAGTCTGATTCCGTCTACATAATCATCATGTCGGTACATCATTGTGCTCTTGATATCAAGCTCATGATCATTTGCAACTGCCAGATCGATCTCAGCCATTCCTGCAAAAACTGCAACCAGCACAATCACGCTTCCTTTTCTTGCATATTTGATCGCCTGTCCCATTGTAATGTTATTTCCTGCACAATCATAGATAACATCTGCCTTATCCGGTCCAAAGGCTTCTACCATTGCTTCCCCGAAATTTTTATTTCTTGTGTTGACACATACGTCAATTCCACACTCTTTTGCTTTTTCCAGACGAAGATCACTGACATCTGTGATCATAACTTTAGCTGCTCCCATCCCTTTAGCAGACTGCGCTACCAGATTTCCGATCGGACCGGCTCCTATCACCACAATATTCATTCCCGTTACATCGCCCATCTGTTTAACCCCATGAACAGCTACTGCCAGAGGCTCGATCATTGCGCCCTCTTCATAAGACATATCTTCCGGTATCGGTGTTACTTTTGATGCATCAACTGCAAAATACTCGGATGCAGTTCCTGTTGTCTGGAATCCCATTACTTTCAACTCCTCACAGAGATTGTATTTTCCGTGACGGCATGGATAACAATGTCCACAATATACCTGTGGCTCAATTGTTACTTTCTGTCCCACATGAAATTCTGTTACTGCATCACCTGTTTTTACCACTTCTCCTGATACTTCATGTCCCTGGGTTACCGGATATTTTGTAAAAGGATGTTTTCCGTGATATACATGGATATCAGAACCACAGATACCAATATTCATAATCTTAACCAAAACCTGGTTGTCTTTAATCTCTGGTACGGGAACCTCTCTGAAAATAATTTCTCCTGGATTTGTCATAACCTGCTGTAACATAATATTTTCCTCCTTATTTGTTGAATGTACTTTGAATCTCTAGTTGTTTATTAGCTTTTATTAAATGTTTTATTAAAGTAATTACATTATTATTCAAATCGCTAAATTTGTCAATAAACATTTAAAAATATTTCTCATTTCTACCAGTTGCACAAAGTAAAGATTTTATTTTTATGCAGATGTTACTATAACACTCCTCATAATTATCTGCTGAATTCCCGCACAATAACAAAATACCCTGATCACAACCTTTCTTTGTTGTAATCAGGGTATTTTTTATATTCAGATATTTGTTTAATATGGTATATCAGCAGATCATCAGTGATTCAAGAATGCCATCGGCTATATCTTTCCGATAAAATCCTGCAAGAAATGCTTTGCTGCACCTACAGCTGAGGCTTCTTTCTTATAAGAACAGTTTTTCAGATATCTCAGATCATGATCAAATCCATTATACTTCATTACTTTTTCCCCAAGAGGTATCATATAATCTGAGAGATATCCACCCATTTCACCTCCAAGAATGATATCCATATCATATGCCATGCGCAGATTTGAAATCAGAATTGCAAGATAATCAAGATACTCTTCCCATTTTTTCTCTGCCTTTTCATCATTGTTTTGAAGCAGCTGCATAAACTGTTCCACAGAATCCTTTGACTCACCAACAAGTGCGCCTGCAGCGCAATAAGCATCTGCACAACCAGATTTTCCACAATAACACTTGCGGCCCTGAGGTACAAGTATCATATGTCCAAATTCTCCGGCCTTCTGATTTTCTCCGGAAAACAAATTTCCCCCTATGCAAAATGCACCGCCAAGAGTCTGATTCAACGAAAGGTAAATTGCATTCTGATAGATGTTCATATCTTCTGCCATCATTGCCGCATTGGCATCATTTGAAAAATAAACCGGGACAGAAAATGCCTGTTCCAGGAAACTGAGACTATAGTTTTCAAGTTTCAGTGCGTGGGATTTTATCACCAGTTTCTGCTCCTGATTAATGATTCCCGGAATAGAGATTCCAACACCCAGAAGCTTTTCTTTCTGTTCTGCATCATTCATATGATCCAGAAATTTCGTCGCATAATCTGCCACCTGACTGCAATATGACATATCAGATACAAATTTCAGACGGATCCGCTCTGATTTCACAATCTCATACTTCAGATTTACCAGCACCATTCCCAGATGATTTGCAGTGATCACAATTCCCATTGCATAACGATAGGATGGATTGATTCCAATACTTTTAGCCTTTCTTCCTCCTGTGGATTCATATTCTCCAGTTTCTATTATGATACCTTTTTCCAATAAATCTTTTACATTAGACAGAACTGTTGGCATACTCAGATTCAGTTCTTTGGATATTTCCACTTTTGATGTGGATTCTCTATTTATAATATAATTTACGATTTTTGATTTCGTAGCAAATTTCTTTTCCAGTCCGCTCATTCTGTTTCTACCTTCTTTTATTAATGTATTTATAAAAGAATGATACCTGTTATTGTCATATTTGTAAATAGCCATTGTCTCTGCAGAGTATATTGCTTTTTGCAATTGAGGCAGGGGACTTAACTTATTCAGCTGATTCAGTTAATATATCTACAATAACAGATAAATTGTTACTGTTCACACGCCACTATCCCGCGAGGTGTTTTGGCATGAATATGCCAAAATCCCGAGACATACAA
>NZ_JAJDML010000038.1:0-36654 GCF_020594215.1 Blautia sp. DFI.1.216 | reverse complement strand
AGAGCACACGGTTCATACCCGTGGTGTCGAGGGTTCGAATCCCCCTCTCGCTACTACACGAAAGATGAGTCTGTAAATCGAGTGAAAGGTTTACAGGCTTTTTTATGTTGCCGGCATATTCATACAAAAATATACAAAATTTCTTTTTACTATTGCCATAATCCCCAAAATCCTTTATAATGCAAAAAGGTGAAAGCAAAAGTTCATTGTAATGACAGTAGTATGAAATGATAACAGGGTGGTTATTCAAAAAAGGATAACTGCCTTGTTTTTGATTATAGGAAAAATCGCTATTGTAAAACCTTTTGCCGAATCACATCAACATTCACGAAAGAGAGGGAAAGGAATGGAGAAACAAGAGAAAAACACAGTAACACCCTACGACCTTGATGGAAGGCCGCCACTGAAGCTGGCGATTCCTCTTGGTTTGCAGCATGTGCTGGCTATGTTCGTAGGTAACCTTACACCGCTTCTGATCATCACAGCAGCCTGTGGAATCGAAGCCGGCGGAGAACTGCAGGTAGCACTTCTGCAGAATGCCATGCTGATCGCAGGTATTGTAACTTTGGTTCAGGTATTTACCATAGGACCTGTGGGTGGTAAACTCCCCATCGTTATGGGAACCAGTTCCGGTTTTATTGGCGTATGCCAGAGCGTTGCAGGAGTCATGGGTAATGGAGTGGTTGCGTATGGTGCGATCATGGCGGCATCCTTTATCGGCGGTCTTTTTGAAACTGTACTGGGAAGCTTCCTGAAACCACTGAGAAAATTTTTTCCGTCAGTTGTAACAGGAACCGTTGTATTATCAATCGGTCTTTCACTGATCGCTGTTGGTATCAGTTCTTTTGGAGGCGGAAGTTCCGCTAAGGACTACGGTTCTCTGGAGAATCTGTTTGTAGGTTTTGTAGTTCTGGTTGTAATTGTCGTATTAAAACATGGGACGAAAGGATTTACAAGCTTTGCATCAATTCTGATCGGTATTATCGTAGGATATGTGCTGGTAAGTATTATGGCAGCAGTTCTTCCTACCACATTTACCTATGTGGATGATGCAGGTGCAACAGTAGAAGCTACCAAATCCTGGGTTCTTAACTGGGATAAAGTAGCAAGCGCATCCTGGTTTGCAGTGCCGAAGATTATGCCTGTCAAATGGGTATTTGATGCAAGGGCAATCGTTCCGATCTGCATCATGTTTATTGTAACAGCTGTAGAGACTGTAGGTGATATTTCCGGTATCACAGAGGGCGGTCTTGGAAGAGAAGCTACAGACAAAGAGCTTTCCGGCGGCGTTATGTGTGATGGCCTTGGATCTTCACTGGCAGCAGTATTTGGCGTACTTCCGAATACTTCTTTCAGCCAGAACGTAGGTCTGGTTGCAATGAACAAGGTTGTAAACCGTTTCTCAATTGCAACAGGCGGTATTTTCCTTATCGCATGTGGTCTGTTTCCGAAGCTTGCAGCACTGATCTCCATCATGCCTCAGAGCGTACTGGGCGGTGCGGCAGTTATGATGTTCTCATCTATTGTTGTCAGCGGTATCCAGCTTATCACAAAATGGCCGGTAACTCCGAGAAACGTAACAATTGTCTCCGTTGCACTTGGTCTTGGCTATGGACTTGGGGCAAACTCAGCAGTCCTTGCACATATGCCGCAGGCAATCACACTGATCTTCGGTGGTTCAGGAATTGTACCTGCAGCACTGTTTGCTATCATTCTGAATATTGTGCTTCCACCAGATGAGAAATCCGAAGTTGAGATCGCAGAAGAGATTCTTGACATGAAGAGAAAAGAGACACAGAAGAAATAGCGGCACACTGGGAGTGTTCGAAAGTGAATAAGTAAAACAATAAAAAGCGTGAAACCGGGAATATCTGGTTTTGCGCTTTTATTCAGATTATAGTGAATGATTATCTGGTGCAGATATGTGGTGAAAGCAGACTGCAGATATCTGTAATGAATTTCCTGATAATGGTTACTGTTCACTCTGTTCACAGCAACACGCTTCGCAATGCAGGAAATATGAACCTTCTTGTGCAAAGCCCAAGGAGTATCGTTTGCTTTGCAAACTTAATTTATGCTATTCGCATAAATTCGCACGGTATGTCTCGGGATAGTGACGTGTGAACAGTAACTGATAATGATAAAAATATGTTATTGAATGAAATTCAGGGTTGACAAATATAGTTTACGGTGGTAAATTAAGTATAAATTTAACAGATTAAACCGATGAAGCGGAAGTCAAAGCAGTCATGCGCGCACAGAGAATCCGGGAAGGTGAGAGCCGGGTGGAAATGCAGTCTGCCAAATGGGCCGCTGAGGGCACAGTGAAAGGTTGAAGATTACAGAGCAGACTAAGTATCCTGTGACGTGAGGCATACGTCAGTTGCCGGGAATATGAAGGTATTTCGCAAAGAGTACGGTTCAAACCGTAAATCAAGGTGGCACCGCGGGTGAAGTATATACGCTCGTCCTTGACAGAAAAGATAATTCTGTCAAGGGCGGGCTTTTTTATGTTCTTGGCAGAAACTGAATTAATCACAGGAGGTGTTTCCATGTATCCAACATTAGAAACCATCAGGCAGCTTGCACAGACAAATGAATATCGTCGTATTCCTCTGTGCAGAGAACTTTATGCAGACAGATATACACCGGTAGAGGTTATGCGCATTTTGCGAAAAGCCAGCCGCCATTGTTACCTGCTGGAAAGTGCCAGCCAGACAGAAGTGTGGGGCAGGTATTCTTTTCTGGGGTATGAACCGTCCATGGAGATTACCTGTACCGACAGAACATTGAAGATCCGGACAACCGATGCTGAGGGAAAAACAGAGGAAACCGTAAGGCAGGTCACACATCCCGGTGATACTCTCAGAGAAATCATCCGGAAATATAAAACTCCGGTAATGGAAAAGATGCCTCCTTTTACAGGCGGTCTGGTAGGATATTTCTCCTACGATTATATCAAATACAGTGAACCAAAGCTGAAACTGGAGGACAGGGAACAGCAGGATTTCAGGGACATGGATTTAATGCTTTTTGATCAGGTGATCGTATTTGACCATTTCAGACAGAAAGTACTTCTGATCACAGGTGTGATGGCAGATGATCTGGAAGCTTCCTACGAGAAAGCAGTAAAGAAGTTGGAGGAAATGGTGCAGCTGATCCGAAACGGGGAGCATATGGAATTTGAACCGCTGAGACTTCAGTCAGAAATACAGCCGAAATTTCCGAAAGAAAAATATGCAGAGATGGTGGAGAAAGCCAAACATTACATCAGAGAAGGTGATATTTTCCAGGTAGTACTTTCCAATCCCATGCGTGCGAAAGCAACAGGAAGCCTGTTTGATACTTACCGGGTTCTTCGGGCATCTAATCCTTCTCCTTATATGTTTTATTTCTCCAGTGATGACATTGAACTGGCAGGTGCTTCCCCGGAAACCCTTGCGAAGCTGGAAAATGGCACCTTAAGTACCTTCCCTCTGGCAGGAACCAGACCAAGAGGAAAGACAAGAGAAGAGGATAAAGAACTTGAAGAGGGACTTCTGAAAGATGAGAAAGAGCTGGCAGAACACAATATGCTGGTAGACCTGGGAAGAAACGATATTGGAAAGATCAGCAAGATCGGAACTGTAAAAGTAGAAAAGTATCTCTGCGTAGAACGTTTTTCCCATGTAATGCATCTGGGCTCTACAGTAACAGGGATTATCCGGGATGATAAAGATGCTGTGGATGCAGTGGACGCAATCCTTCCGGCAGGAACCCTTTCCGGAGCACCCAAATTCAGAGCCTGCCAGATCATCGAGGAACTGGAACAGAGCAAACGAGGCATTTACGGAGGCGCCATCGGATATCTGGATTTTGCAGGAAACCTGGATACCTGTATTGCCATCCGCCTGGTTTACAAGAAAAACGGAGAAATCTGTATCCGTTCAGGTGCCGGAATCGTGGCAGACAGTGTACCGGAAAAGGAATTCCAGGAATGCTGCAACAAGGCAAGAGCAGTGGTACAGGCAATTGAACAGGCACAGGAGGGATTAGAATGATATTACTAATCGATAATTATGACAGCTTTTCCTATAACTTATATCAGCTCATCGGCACAGTGGAACCGGACATCAAAGTAGTGAGAAACGATGAGTGTACACTGGAAGAAATCGCAGAGATGAAACCGGAAGCCATCATTTTATCTCCTGGTCCGGGAAGACCGGAGGATGCAGGTATCTGTATTCCGATGATTAAAGAATTTGCAGGAAAAATCCCCATCCTGGGTGTGTGCCTGGGACATCAGTCCATCTGCGAAGCCTTTGGAGGAATAGTTTCCTATGCAAAAGAGCTGATGCATGGAAAGAAAAAACTGATGTATAAAACAGGAGAAAGTCAGCTTTTTAAGGGTCTGCCGGATACCTTTGCAGCAGCCAGATATCATTCCCTGGCAGCGTTAAAGGATACCCTGCCTGCAGAACTTAAGGTGACAGCAGAGTCAGAGGACGGAGAGGTCATGGCAGTGGAACATACAAAATATCCTGTGTTCGGAGTACAGTTTCATCCTGAATCGGTAATGACACCGGACGGTAGAGTGATGATAGAGAACTTTATGGAGGTAGTGAGAAATGATTAAGGAAGCCATTATTAAATTATCAAAGAAACAGGATTTAGCTTATGCGGAAGCAGAAGCTGTAATGGACGAGATTATGAGCGGTCAGGCAACACCTGTACAGATGTCTGCTTATCTTACTGCATTAGCTTTAAAAGGAGAGACAATTGATGAGATCACAGCTTCCGCAGCAGGAATGAGAGCTCACTGTATCAAACTTCTCCACAACCTGGATGTGCTTGAAATCGTGGGTACCGGCGGAGACGGTTCTAATTCCTTCAATATTTCTACTACTTCTTCTCTGGTGATCGCAGCAGGCGGTGTTCCGGTTGCAAAACATGGAAACAGGGCAGCATCCTCCAAATCCGGTGCAGCAGATGTTCTGGAAGCACTGGGAGTGAAGATTACACTGACGCCGGAACGCAGTGCAGAGATCCTGAAAAAGATCAACATCTGCTTCCTGTTTGCGCAGAATTATCACATTGCAATGAAATATGTGGCACCGATTCGTAAAGAGCTAGGAATCCGTACTGTATTTAACATTCTTGGACCGTTAAGTAATCCGGCAGGTGCAAACATGGAACTGATGGGAGTTTACGATCAGTCACTGGTGGAGCCACTGGCACAGGTTATGGCAAATCTGGGCGTTAACAGAGGAATGGTTGTCTATGGACAGGACAGTCTGGATGAGATTTCCATGTGCGCACCTACTTCTGTATGTGAGATCAGGGATGGCAAATTTACTTCCTATGAGATCACACCGGAACAGTTTGGATATGAGAGATGTGAGAAGGGTGCCCTGACAGGTGGTACACCTGCAGAAAACGCAGAGATCACAAAAGCAATCCTGAAAGGTGAGGAAAAAGGTCCGAAGCGTCAGGCGGTATGTTTAAATGCAGGTGCAGCACTCTATATTGCAGGAAAAGCCGCTTCCATAGAAGAAGGAGTGAAGCTGGCAGAATCCCTCATCGACAGCGGTGCAGCACTGAAAAAACTGGAAGAATTTGTAGAAGAGACAAATAAATAAAAAGCAACCCCCAATTACTAATGTAAAGGAAATCTGTAACTGTCCGGTAATCTGCTGACTGTGGATATACAGAACAGTTACAGAAAAATCATAGAGATTATGAAGAATATATTAGAAGAAATAGCAGCCAGAACAAGAGAAAGAATTGCAAAAGAAAAATCCTGTATTTCTGTTTCGGAGCTGGAGAACCGGATTCAGGAAGTAAATAAAAATGCAGGGCAGAAAATCACATTTCTCCAGGCATTACAAAAAGACGGTATGTCCTATATCTGCGAGGTAAAGAAAGCCTCCCCCTCAAAGGGACTGATTGCACCGGATTTTCCATATCTGGCAATTGCAAAGGAATATGAACAGGCAGGTGCAAGTGCAATCTCCTGTCTCACAGAACCTTTTTATTTCCAGGGAGCAGACCAGTATCTGAGAGAAATCTCAGCCGCTGTACAGATACCTGTACTCCGCAAGGATTTTACAGTAGATGAGTATATGATCTATCAGGCGAAATCCCTTGGTGCTTCCGCGGTATTGCTTATCTGCGCCATCCTGGATGACGGAGAATTAAGAGCATACAGACAGCTTGCAAAAGAGCTGGGACTGGATGCACTGGTAGAAGCACACGATGAGTACGAAGTGGACAGAGCCTTAAATCTCGGGGCAGAGATCGTGGGAGTCAATAACCGGGATCTGAGAACTTTTCAGGTAGATATGAACAACAGCATTCGCCTGAGAAAAATGGCACCGGACAATGTGGTTTTTGTTTCCGAGAGCGGAATCCGCACCCCGGAGGATATCCGGCTTCTTTATGAGAATAAAGTGGATGCGGTACTGATCGGGGAAACACTGATGCGAAGTCCGGACAAGAAAGCAGCGCTGGAAAGCCTGAATAGCAGCCCGTTACGCTGAAAGATCGAATGTTATCTGAGAGGATAGAATATGACCAGAGAACAACAGCAAAGAACCAAAATCAAAATCTGTGGTCTGAAACGCCCGGAAGACATTACCTATGTAAATGAAGCAAAACCTGATTACTGCGGATTTATCATAGAATTTCCGAAGAGCAGCAGAAATGTTACAGGTGCATTGGTGAGAGAACTTACTGCAAAACTTAATCCGGACATTATCCCTGTAGGTGTTTTTGTAAATGCAGCACCTGAGCGTGTGGAGGAACTGCTTCTTGACGGAACTATCCATATTGCACAGCTTCATGGACAGGAAGATGAGGCATATATACGGAGAATCCAAAAGAATACAGGTCATCAGGTTATAAAGGCCTTTTCCGTAAAAACAGCTCAGGATATTGAAAAAGCCCTGAAAAGTCCGGCAGATTATATACTGCTTGATCAGGGTGGCGGTGGAACCGGACAGACCTTTGACTGGTCACTGATCCCGGAGATAGACAGACCGTTTTTCCTGGCAGGAGGACTGGGTGCAGATAATCTGGAAACAGCCGTCCGGACTATTCATCCTTATGCAGTAGATCTGAGCAGTAGTGTGGAGACGGATGGAATGAAAGACAGAGATAAGATTTTGAAGGCAGTTCAACTGGTGCATATAAAATCAGAAAGAATATAGAATACTCTGACCGACCATCTGACAGGCCAGGGATTACATACATAAAAGGAGGACATATACAGATGTCAAAAGGAAGATTCGGCATCCATGGAGGACAGTACATTCCGGAAACACTGATGAATGCTGTCATTGAACTGGAAGAAGCCTACAATCACTATAAAGATGACCCGGAGTTTAACGCAGAGCTTACAGAGCTTCTGAACGAATATGCAGGAAGGCCATCCCGTCTCTACTTTGCATCTCACATGACAGAAGATCTGGGTGGAGCAAAAGTATACTTAAAGAGAGAAGATTTAAACCATACAGGTGCTCACAAAATCAACAATGTACTTGGTCAGGTACTTCTTGCAAAAAAAATGGGCAAGACCCGTGTCATTGCAGAAACAGGCGCAGGTCAGCATGGTGTGGCAACAGCAACAGCAGCAGCTCTTATGGGTATGGAATGTGAAATCTTCATGGGAAAAGAAGACACAGAACGTCAGGCATTAAATGTATACAGAATGCGTCTTCTGGGTGCAAAGGTCAATGCAGTTACTTCCGGTACTGCAACACTGAAGGATGCTGTTTCCGAGACAATGAGAGAGTGGACAAACCGTATTTCCGATACACATTATGTACTTGGTTCTGTAATGGGACCTCATCCGTTCCCTACAATTGTTCGCGATTTTCAGGCAGTGATCTCCAAAGAAATTAAAGAGCAGATCCTTGAAAAAGAGGGCAGACTTCCGGATGCAGTTCTTGCATGTGTAGGTGGCGGATCCAATGCGATCGGAACATTCTACAATTTTATCAATGACAAAGATGTCCGTCTGATCGGATGCGAGGCAGCAGGACGTGGCGTAAATACGGCAGAGACAGCAGCTACCATTGCAACCGGCAAACTGGGAATCTTCCATGGAATGAAATCTTATTTCTGCCAGGATGAATATGGTCAGATCGCACCTGTATATTCCATTTCCGCAGGTCTGGATTATCCGGGAATCGGACCGGAACATGCGCATCTCTATGATACAGGACGTGCAGAATATGTACCTGTCACAGACGAAGAAGCAGTAGAAGCATTTGAATATCTCTCCAGAACAGAGGGAATCATTCCTGCCATTGAGAGTGCTCATGCAGTAGCTTACGCAAAGAAAATTGTTCCGCAGATGAGAAAAGACCAGATCGTGGTCATTACAATTTCCGGACGTGGAGATAAGGACTGCGCAGCAATCGCGCGTTACAGAGGGGAGGATATCCATGAATAAGAGAATTACAGAAGCATTTGAAAAAGGAAAGGCATTTATCCCGTTTATTACCTGTGGAGATCCGTCTCTGGAAGTGACAGAGCAGCTTGTCCATGCAATGGAGGAAGCTGGTGCAGACCTGATCGAGCTTGGAATCCCGTTTTCTGATCCTACAGCAGAGGGACCGGTGATCCAGAGAGCAAATGTGAGAGCACTTTCAGGTGGTGTGACTACAGACAAGGTATTTGACATGGTGGTAAAGATCAGAAAGAACAGTTCTGTTCCTATGGTGTTTATGACTTATGCAAACGTGGTATTTTCTTACGGAACGGAGCGGTTTATTAAAACAGCTGCAGAAATCGGAATGGATGGTTTGATTCTGCCAGATGTGCCATTTGAGGAAAAAGAAGAGTTTGACAGTGTATGTAAGAAACACGGTATTGATCTGATCTCTCTGATCGCGCCGACTTCTCATGAGAGGGTCGCACAGATTGCGAAGGATGCGGAAGGGTTTGTGTATTGTGTTTCTTCGCTTGGTGTTACAGGAACAAGAACTAATATTACTACGGATATTGGAGCTATGGTGAAGTTAGTGAAGGCTGTGAAGGATATTCCATGTGCTGTGGGATTTGGTATTTCTACGCCGGAGCAGGCGAAGAAGATGGCAGCACAGTCGGACGGAGCAATTGTAGGATCTGCAATTGTGAAGTTGTGTGCAGAACATGGTGCGGACTGTGTACCGTATGTGAAAGAGTATGTGAAGTCTATGAAAGATGCTGTAATGGAAGCTTAGGAGTTGAAGAGGGACGCGCAGAAACATATTTCATTTCGTGTGCGGTTTCGAAGCCTAAGAACTTCTAAGCTGCTAAAAATATGCTAAAAACATAAGAAAAATGACCCAAACTCGCCGCATGCTGCGGCTCAGACAGTGGGTCATTTTTCTTATAACGCATATTTTTATCAGCTAAGAAGTTCTAAGACTCCTGCAAATGCACACGAAATGAAATATGTTTTTGCGCTGTGTATTGGTATGAACTGGAGTAATTCGTATCTTTTATAAGAAAGATTTCAGAATCTGCAGAACTCCGTTTTCCCAGTAGGGCGGGCAGGTATTTTTGGCGGCAGCCCGGACTTCGGGGCGGGAGTTGGAGACTGCGTAGCTGAGACCGGCATTCTGAAGCATTTCAATATCGTTGAGGTTATCTCCGAAAGTGCAGGTTTCGTCAGGTGAAATTCCCAGATATTCCTGAAGGAAAGCAACGGAAGGACCTTTGCCGGAACCTGGGGCAGTACAGTCCATCCATTCCTTGCCGGCGGCAGCCATAACTGTTTTGGCTTTCCAGGTGGGAGTGAATAAAGGGGCGCACATTTCCTCACAGGCGTTGGGGTGGTAGACAGCAAATTTGTTTACCTGCTGCCCCTCGAGTTTTAACATTTCCGGAACTTCATGGATATCATATCCGTAAGAATCTCTCAGCCAGTGAAACATCTGGCTGCCTCCGTCTTCTGCGAAACAGCGTTCAGGTGTGGAAATAAAATAATCACAGGAAGGCATATCCTCTCTTACCATAGAACACATTCCTTTCCAGATTTCGTCCGGCAGAGTATCCACTTTCAGAATCTCCTTCGGAGTCCGTACAACAGTTCCTCCGTCAGAGATATAAAGCAGTCTGTCTGCGACAGGGGTAAACAGTTTTCTTTCACTTCTGTACTGCCGTCCGGAGCATGCCACAAACACAATCCCCTTATCAATCAGCCTTCCGATAACCTCCATATACTCCCTGTCAATCGCCAGAGTCCCATCCTTCACCAGAGTCCCATCTATATCTGAAGCAATCAATTTAATCATATAAATAAGAAATCCTTTCTATAATAAATACAATAGGCATTTGCGAAACTCTGAACCTATTGAAAATACTGGTTTTTCGTTTTACAATTACCTAATAAATACAATCCCCATTTTATCACGCCAAAATATAACTTGCCATAAAAAATTTAGAAAAATTGCAACTATTCACCAGTCCCGGTTCATGCGTTACCATCCTGCAAAATTTTCTGTGAGAAAATCTCATCTGCATAGCCTGTCGTTGCAAGGCGCATTACTGTGAACGAAGTGAGCAGTAACAGCCCGGCAGTCCCGCAGCCAGCCAACAGGCAGGAAATATTTTTGGTTTCAGGTGCATTTGCAGTGGGCGTAGTAACTCTTGGTGCGTGGGAATCTGCGTTATTCAAAAATTGCTCACTGTCTGAGCGAAGCGAGTTTGAGTAATTTTTGAATGTTTTTAGCAGATTTCCACACACCTAGAGTTATTAGCCCGCGAAACCGCACCTGAAACCAAAAATATTTCCTGACGTCCCCAATTTTTTTGCCCGCCAAACCCCATTGACTTTTCCACCCTTTTTTCTTATATTATATAAATAGAAATCTGCGTACTCTGAAAACTACGCATTTAAACCCTGAAAAAAGGAGAGTTGCTCGAAATGAACAAAAAAATGCTCTTTGTTTTCAATCCCAAGGCAGGCAAAGGCAAGATCAAAACAAACCTGCTTGATATAGTAGATATTTTCAACAAAGGCGGTTATGAAGTCATTATCTATTCCACACAGAAACCAAAAGATGCCTACGAGAAAGCCAAAGAATACGAATCCAAAGTAGATCTTATCGTATGCAGCGGCGGAGACGGGACTCTTGATGAGGTGGTTACCGGAGTAATGGAAAAGAAGAGTTCCATTCCCATCGGATACATTCCGGCAGGAAGCACCAACGACTTTGCAAACAGTCTCTTTATGCCGAAAAGCATGACAGATGCCGCTTCCATGATCATGGAAGAGAAACTTTATCACTGTGACATCGGCAGATTCAATAACCAGAGCTTTACATATATAGCAGCTTTCGGTCTTTTCACAGATGTAGCCTATCAGACAGATCAGGATCTCAAGAATATCCTTGGCCATGTAGCCTATCTTCTTGAGGGAGTGAAACGCCTTTTTGATATCAAATCATACCATATGAGAATTGAATCCGAAGAATTAACTGTGGAGGATGACTTCATCTTTGGAATGATCACCAATTCCCGTTCAGTGGGAGGGTTCAAGAACCTTACAGGCAAGAACGTGGATATGAATGACGGACTTTTTGAAGTCACCATGATCACAAGACCGAAGAATCCGCTGGAATTGCAGGAGATCATGACTGCAATGCTGACAGCAGAGGACAATACAGATCTGATCCATTCTTTTAAATCAGCCAGGGTGACCATTACCTCAGAAGAACCGGTACCATGGACTCTGGACGGTGAATACGGCGGCAGTCATACACAGATAGAGATTGAAAACTGCCACGAAGCACTGAATCTGTATCTGAAAAGTACAAAAAATGAGGAAACCAGATCAATTGGAATTTCCCCGTTAATAAATAAAAAGGAGAAATAAAATGGGTGAGTATATCAATGTAGTAGAGACTTTTGGATGTGATGTGTTTAATGATTCCGTCATGCAGGCACGACTTCCGAAGAAGATCTACAAAGAATTGAAAAAAACCATAGAAGAAGGCAAGGAACTGTCTATGGAAATTGCGGATGTAGTAGCACACGAGATGAAAGAATGGGCCATCGAGAAAGGTGCCACACATTACAGCCACTGGTTCCAGCCCCTTACAGGTGTGACAGCAGAGAAACATGATGCCTTTATCACAGCTCCGATGGATAACGGCAAGGTCCTGATGTCTTTCTCCGGAAAAGAACTGATCAAAGGTGAACCGGATGCATCTTCTTTCCCGTCCGGTGGATTAAGAGCAACTTTTGAGGCGAGAGGATATACAGCATGGGACTGTACATCACCGGCTTTTGTGCGTCATGATGCAGCAGGCGGAACACTCTGTATTCCTACTGCATTCTGTTCCTATACAGGAGAAGCACTTGACCAGAAGACACCACTTCTTCGTTCTATGGAAGCAATCAACACCCAGGCACTCCGTCTGCTGAGACTTTTCGGAAATACAACTTCTAAGAAAGTAACTCCGTCAGTAGGAGCAGAGCAGGAATATTTCCTGATCGATAAAGAGAAATGGCTTCAGAGAAAAGACCTGATCTATACAGGCAGAACTCTTTTTGGAGCTATGCCTCCGAAGGGACAGGAAATGGATGACCATTACTTTGGAAGTATCCGTCAGAGAATTTCCGCATACATGAAAGAGGTAAATGAAGAATGCTGGAAGCTTGGAATTCCTGCAAAGACACAGCATAATGAGGTTGCTCCTGCACAGCATGAGCTTGCACCGATCTATGCACCGGTCAATATCGCAGCAGACCAGAACCAGATGATGATGCGTATCCTTAAAAAGGTTGCCAGCCGTCATGGAATGCGCTGTGTCCTTCATGAGAAACCATTTGCAGGTGTGAACGGTTCCGGTAAGCATAACAACTGGTCTCTTACCACAGATGACGGAATCAATCTTCTGGATCCGGGCAAAACACCTCATGAAAATATTCAGTTCCTTCTGGTCCTCACCTGTATCCTGAAAGCAGTAGATGAACATGCAGATCTTCTGCGTGAATCTGCGGCAGATGTGGGAAATGACCAGAGACTTGGCGGCCATGAAGCACCGCCGGCAGTGATTTCCGTATTTCTTGGAGAGCAGCTGGAGGATGTTCTGGAACAGCTGGTCAGCACAGGAACAGCAACTCACAGTAAAAAGGGAAGTAAGCTGGAAACAGGTGTTAAGACTCTGCCTGATTTCATGAAGGATGCTACAGACCGTAACCGTACTTCACCTTTTGCTTTCACAGGAAATAAATTTGAATTCCGTATGGTAGGCTCAAGAGATTCTATTTCCGCATGTAACGTAGTCCTGAATACGATCACGGCAGAAGTATTTAAGGAAGTATGTGACCGTCTGGAAAAAGCTCCTGATTTCGAACTGGCGGTACATGACCTGATCAAAGAATATGCCACAGATCATCAGAAGATCGTATTTAACGGAAACGGCTATGCGCCGGAATGGGAGAAAGAAGCTAAACGCCGCGGACTTCCGATCCTTCCGAGCATGGTGGATGCAATCCCTGCACTTACTACAGAGAAGGCAGTGAAACTCTTTGAATCTTTTGATGTATTCTCAAGAGCTGAGCTTGAATCACGCGCAGAGATTAAATATGAGATTTATTCTAAAGCAATCAATATTGAAGCAAAGACAATGATCGACATGGCAACCAAGCAGATTATTCCGGCAGTTATCAGATATACCACTGTTCTTGGCGAATCCATCAATACAGTGAAAACAGCGGGCGAAGGGCTGATCGATGTAAGTGTACAGCTTGACCTGCTTAAGAAAGCGTCAAAACTCTTAAAGGCTGCAAACAGTGCCATGAGTAAGCTGAGCAAACTGGTTGAGAAGATCCCGGAATATGCAGAGGGACGGGACAGAGCCGTATTCTGCAGAGAAAAGGTGGTTCCTGCAATGGAAGCTTTACGTGAGCCGGTAGATGAACTGGAAATGATCGTAGATAAGGAAATGTGGCCGATGCCATCTTATGGAGATCTTGTATTTGAAGTATAATGTTGTAAAAATATAAAGAAGAATGCTATAATAAAAGGGTCGTGAATCTGTAAAAGATAAGCGGCCTTTTTCTATAACACAAACTGGACTATAATAGTTATATAAAGGAGAACTAAATGGAAGAACTGAAATTTCTGGAGGAGCAGCAGGTAGCCTCTGAACTGATAAAGAGAGTAGAAGAATTCCGCAGCCAGTATGAGGTGGTACCGGAGACTGCAGGCAGGATTGTGAAACCATCCATTCCATTTTACGGAAAAGACATTCTGGAAATGGCCATTGCCGGACTGCTCAAAGGGGAGAATCTATTACTCACCGGTCCGAAGGCAACAGGAAAAAATATCCTTGCAGAGAACCTGGCATATATTTTCAACCGTCCCGCGTACAATGTTTCTTTTCATGTAAATACTAACAGCGGAGATCTGATTGGCACAGACACTTTCGTGGACAACGAAGTTAAGCTCCGCAAAGGAACTATCTATCAGTGTGCAGAATACGGTGGTTTCGGAATCCTCGACGAGATTAATATGGCAAAGAACGATGCAGTTTCCGTTCTTCATGCAACTTTGGATTATCGCCGTTCCATCGATGTTCCGGGCTATGACAAAATTGATTTTCATCCGGCTGCCCGTTTTATCGGAACCATGAATTACGGTTATGCAGGAACCAAAGAACTCAATGAAGCGCTGGTATCCAGATTTCTGGTCATAGACATGCCGGCTCAGACTGAAGAATCCCTGGAATTTATTTTCCGCCGGATGTTCCCGAATATAAAAGAAAACGCCAGAACACAGTTCATCGGAGTATTCCTGGATCTTCAGCTCAAAGCCACAAACAGTGAAATTTCCACCAAACCTCTGGATCTGCGAGGTCTCCTTGCAGCCATGAAGATTGTAGAAACCGGACTTTCTCCGAGAAAAGCAGTTACTATGGGAGTGGTGAACAAGACCTTTGACATTTTCGAGAAAGAAATCGTAGAGGATATTGTGAAAACCAGAATTCCGGCAGACTGGACAAGGGATGATGTATATGAAAGATGAGAAAATCGTAGAAATCGACGATTATCGTCTGGAACTGGAAAACAGGATCCGCAATCTCCTCTGGACTATCAGCGGGGATTACACGTTAAATATGAAAGTAGACGTTTCCCTGTATCTGCGCTCAAAAGCAATCGCTCTGTATGACGGCATCAAGCAGGGCGCTCTGGCAAAATATTATGACAGGAATCTGCTGGGTTTATATCTGGTAAAAAAAGTCTTCTGCCAGGCAGGAGAAGGAGAACTGACTGCAGTAGCACAGCTATGTGTAGAAGAAGCAATCGGGGACAAAATCTGTCAGGAGCGTCCGGGAGTCCGGGAGATGCAGAAGGAAGCATTCGAGGATATCCTGGATCAGGAGTTTGAACGGATGCCCGCATACGGAGATATTCTTGGCCGATTGAAGATTGCCATCCTGCGTGACCGCTTACAGAATGGAAACCATTATGTAGAAGAGCGTCTTCGAAAAATCCGCGACATGGTTTACAAAGCCAGAACAGCTGCAGACACTATAGAACTGATTCGTATTATTGACAGTCTTTACAATACTATCATTGATCCGAATTTTGAGAAAGATCATGGAACACTGGAACAGGTTATGGCAGTCACCCTGGAAGAACTGACAGAATACGACTGGGAAGATTTTCTCACAGAAGAACTTTATGAGGAAGCTCTGGAGAGTTACATCGAACAGATGACAAATAAGATTACGGACATGGAAGACACTGCTGTCACTGAAGAAATGGAAAAACAGCGCCAGACCAAACACAAAATTACAATTCTCACAGAGGAAGAACTTGAGAAAGCATACACCTATGTTGAGTTGAATTTCGGAAAAACTTATCTCACTCCAGCAGAAGAGAAGCGAATGAATTATCTGATGTGCAGGGAACTTCACAGGGACTGCAGCCTTTATTTTACAGAAGGAATTCTCAAGAATCCGGTGAAACGAAATTATCAGTACGAATATGCAGTGCGATTAAAGAATAAGAATATCTGGCTCTACCATGACAAACACAGGATTGTAAAGCAGAACATCGCATCCCTTACAGACCTTTTGCGAAAGACACTGGTGCTGAAAAGCGAGACGCAGGAAGTACTGTCAGACAGAGGAACGATCATTCCGTCCAGACTCTGGCGTGTGGGCAGAAGCAGTGAAGCAAATCTGTTTAAAAGAGAATTGAAATCTGATGCATCTGATTTCGTAGTAGATGTGCTGATCGATGCCAGCGGTTCCCAGATGTCCAGGCAGGGAGATGTGGCATTACAGGCTTATATCATCAGTGAAGCATTAAGTAATGTAAACCTGCCTCACCGTGTCATGAGCTTCTGCACATTCTGGGACTATACGATCCTTCACAGATTCCGTGAGTACGATGATCCACAGTCAGCTAATGAAAATATTTTTAATTATGTAACTTCTTCCAATAACAGGGATGGACTTGCTATCAAAACCGCAGGATACGGTCTGCTTCAGAGATCTGAGGAGAAAAAAATCCTCATTGTATTAAGTGATGGAAAACCATATGATGTCATCGTAAACAGACCTCACGCAAAGAACCCGGAACCTTATATGGGAAAATATGCGATCAATGATACTGCTACAGAAGTGCGGCACCTGCGAAACCTTGGAGTAAGTGTTCTGGGAGTCTTTGCAGGGGAAGAAAAAGACCTTTCCACAGAAAAAAAGATATTTGGCAAAGATTTCGCATATATCCGGGATATTTCGAATTTTTCCAGAATTGTCGGGAGATACCTGATTAAACAGTTGGATTCAGATGAATAGACTGATAAAATAGGGCAAAAATATGCTGTTTGAGCGTGTTGATATGTTAAGAGATTATCGAGTTAGCACGTTAATATATTAAAGTGCATAAAAAACCAGTTTTTTCACCTTGCCTTTTTGTATAAATTTCGCTATAATGTTCTATGTTTATAAATCAATACAAAAGGGAGAGGAAATCATGAACGAAAACAAAGAGTTCAAACCGTATATTCCGGCTGACAAGATCACACCTGAATTTACGGTGACATCCATCATCATGGGTGTTATCCTTGCAGTTATCTTCGGTGCAGCCAATGCTTATCTTGGTCTGCGTGTAGGTATGACTGTATCTGCTTCCATTCCGGCAGCAGTTATTTCCATGGGCGTAATTCGCAAGATCATGAAAAAGAACTCCATTCTGGAGAGCAACATGGTCCAGACAATCGGTTCAGCCGGTGAATCACTGGCAGCCGGTGCAATTTTCACAATGCCTGCTCTGTTCCTTTGGGCAGAAGAAGGACTTTGTGAAATGCCGGGTATCGTGGAAATCACATTAATCGCACTTTGCGGTGGTGTTCTTGGTGTACTTTTTATGGTACCACTTCGTAACGCACTGATCGTAAAAGAGCATGCAACACTTCTTTATCCTGAAGGAACTGCCTGCGCAGATGTTCTTCTTGCAGGTGAAGAGGGTGGTGCAAACGCTGCGACAGTATTCTCAGGTATGGGAATCGCAGCGATCTTTAAATTTGTCGTTGACGGTTTAAAGGTAATCCCTGCAGACGTTGCAGTAGCATTTAAAGGATTCAAAGGTGAAATTGGTATGGAATGCTATCCTGCACTTCTCGGTGTTGGATATATCGTAGGACCAAGAATCGCATCCTTTATGTTTGTTGGTTCTCTTATTGGCTGGATGGTGCTGATTCCGGTAATCTGTCTGTTCGGAGCTGATACAGTTATGTATCCCGGAACAGAAACAATTTCTGCTCTTTATGCAGCAGGCGGAGCATCTAAAATCTGGAGTACTTATGTAAAATATATCGGAGCAGGAGCTATCGCAACAGGTGGTATTATTTCTCTGATCAAATCCCTGCCTCTGATCATTGCAACCTTCCGTGATTCCATGAAGAGCATGAAGGGCGGTAAGAATACAAGTACAGAAAGAACTGCACAGGATCTTCCGATGAACATTATTCTGATCGGTATTGTGGCAATGGTTGCAATCATCTGGCTTGTTCCGGCTATCCCGGTTAACCCGATCGGTGCGTTGATCATCGTAATCTTCGGCTTCTTCTTTGCAACTGTATCTTCCCGTATGGTTGGTCTTGTAGGAAGCTCCAACAACCCTGTATCAGGTATGGCTATCGCTACACTTCTGATCGCAACAATGATTATCAAAGCATCCGGCAATACCGGTATCGACGGAATGAAAGCAGCAATTGCTATTGGTTCCGTAATCTGTATTGTAGCAGCAATCGCAGGTGATACTTCACAGGATTTAAAGACAGGTTATCTTCTTGGTGCAACTCCTAAGAAACAGCAGATCGGTGAGCTTATCGGTGTTGTTGCTGCCGGTCTTGCTATCGGTGGTGTTCTTTATCTTCTGAATACTGCATGGGGATACGGAAGTGCAGAAGTACCTGCTCCTCAGGCAACTCTGATGAAGATGATCGTAGAAGGTATCATGGGCGGCAAGCTTCCATGGACACTGGTATTTATCGGTGTATTCCTTGCAATTGGTCTGGAAATCTTAAGAATTCCGGTTATGCCATTTGCTATCGGTCTTTACCTTCCAATCTACCTCAACGCTGCTATCATGATCGGTGGTGTTGTTCGTATGTTCGTTGACGGAAGAAAGAATGTTGATGATAAGAAAAAAGAAGAACAGGCAACAGACGGTACACTTTATTGTGCAGGTATGATCGCAGGTGAAGGTCTTGTAGGTATCCTTCTTGCAATCCTTGCAGTAGTAAACGTAAGCAGTGTATTTGATCTCTCCGGAAGCATTAACCTTGGTAATGCAGGCGGCGTGATCCTGATGTTACTTATGATCTTAAGCCTTCTGAAATTCAGTATCTGGAACAAGAAGAAAGCCTGATCAGGCGGAGATGATAATATTTAAATGAGTAAAAAGAAAAAAGAATTACAGATCAATTATCTGGATCTCATTCCTGAGCGCAGTGCACAGCTTCGCTGGCATACTGATATCAGGGGGAGAATGGTGCTGGAAATAGAGAATAAGGGCGCGTTTAACACGATTGCCCAGAAGCTGTTTGGAAAACCCAGATATACGAAGATACATCTGGATGACAATGGCACATTTATCTGGCCACTCATAGATGGCAGGAAAACAGTGGAAGATATTGCTGCACTGGTAAAAGACGAATTTGGGGAGAAGGCAGAGCCTTTATATCCAAGGATCGTTAAATACTTCCAGATAATGGAGAGTTATCATTTTGTAAATTTTATCAATAAGCCTGAAAAATAAGGTAAGAATAAGAGCGGGAGCAGTCCTTCATGGATTGCTGCCGTTCTTGTAGTTTATGGAAGAATAATTACGGCACAGTGATAAAGCGGTATCTCTGGCTGATATTCATGAAAGCATAAAACAAATATTATTTTTACAGAATACAAGGAGGCGAATGAATGAAGTTAGTAAATGGAAAAAGATCACAGCTTCTGGAATATCTGATGATCATAGCAGGAACCGGATTAATGGCACTGGCGATCAATTCCGTATTTGATGCATCAGGTATGGTAACCGGAGGCTTTTCAGGTATCGCGATCATTATAAAAGCAGGGAGTCAGGGAATCATTGACGGTGGTATCCCTCTCTGGGTAACAAATATGGGTTTGAACATTCCACTGTTTCTGATCGGATGGAAGATTAATGGATTCTCCTTTGTAAAAAAAGCTTTGATAGGAGAAATTGCTCTGTCCACCTGGCTTGCCATAGAACCTGTATGGAATCTTGCTGGCAATGATCTTCTTCTTGCCGCACTTTACGGTGGTGTGATCCAGGGTGTGGGAATCGGTCTTGTCTTTCTGGGCGGTGGAACAACCGGAGGAACCGATATGATGGCAGCTATCATCCAGAAATATCTGCAGCAATATTCAATCGCACAGATCATGCAGGTTATAGATGCAGGCGTTGTACTGGTGGGTATGTATGTGTTTGGCATCCACAAGGCACTCTATGCGATTATTGCGGTATATCTGGTGACAAAAGTATCTGACGGTTTGATTGAAGGTCTGAAATTCTCAAAAGCTGCCTATATCATTACAGCAAAGCCAAAGGAAATAGCAGATATGATCATGAAAGATCTGGACAGAGGTGTAACAGGCATCAGTGCCAGAGGAATGTACTCAGGACAGGATAAACTGATGCTTTTCTGCGTGGTAAATAAAAAAGAGATCGTAATGCTTAAAGAAAAAGTAGATGAAATTGATCCGGAAGCCTTTGTGATAGTGACAGATGCCAGGGAAGTTCATGGAGAAGGTTTTATTGAAAAAAAGTAACACAAAAAAATATATAAAAAATTGTAAATTTTTTTCTCTTTCCTCTTTCATTTTTGGTAAATATATATTAAAATACAATACAGGTATAAGGTTTTATAGTTAAAACGGAAAATAAACACTATAGGATGAGAAGGGATTGAAATCAGATGATATCGAATCAGGTGCTTCAGAATACTCTTGAAGGGTTAAAAGAAATTTCCAGAACAGAATTTTGTGTACTCGACACAGAAGGCAAAGTGCTTGCAAGTACTTTTGCAGATTTTTCCATTGCAACACAGGATGTACAGGCTTTCGTAGAATCACAGGCCGACAGCCAGCTTGTAAAGGGGTTCCAGTATTTTAAAGTCTGTGATGACTATCAGCTGGAATATATACTGGTCGCCCATGGCGACGATGAAGATACTTATATGGTTGGCAAGCTCGCCGCTTTTCAGATCCAGAATCTGATCGTAGCGTATAAAGAACGCTTTGACAAAGACAGCTTTATCAAGAACCTGCTTCTTGACAACCTGCTTCTTGTTGACATTTATAATCGTGCGAAGAAACTGCACATTGAGGCAGATGTCCGCCGCGTAGTCATGATCCTTGAAATGCCACAGGAGAAAGACCACAGCTCCATGGAAAGCGTGAAGAGTCTTTTCGGCGGTAAAAGTAAAGACTTTATCACAGCAGTAGATGAGAAAAGTATTATCGTAGTCAAGGAACTTGAAGATGGTGAGAATTATCCTGAGATGGATCAGCTTGCACATACTATCCTTGATACTCTTGGAATGGGAAATGACGGTAAGACACATATGGCATACGGTACTATCGTCAATGAACTGAAAGAAGTATCACGCTCCTATAAAGAAGCCCGCATGGCTCTTGATGTAGGTAAGATTTTCTTCGGAGATAAAGAAGTGATCGCATACAGCTCTCTGGGAATCGGACGACTGATCTACCAGCTCCCGATCCCACTCTGTAAGATGTTTATCAAAGAAATCTTCGGCGGCAAATCCCCGGATGACTTTGACGAAGAGACTCTGGTCACAATTGATAAGTTCTTCGAGAACAGCCTCAATGTTTCAGAGACATCCAGACAGCTTTACATCCATAGAAACACTCTGGTCTATCGCCTCGATAAACTCCAGAAGAGTACAGGTCTTGATCTCCGTGTTTTTGAAGATGCCATTACATTCAAGATTGCACTCATGGTAGTACGTTATATGAAATATATGGAAACACTGGAATACTGATATATTATAATAGAAGGAAAATTTTCAATGCCTGCCACAGCTTTAATTGCTGACGCAGGCATTTTTGACCTTTACAAATCCAGCCTTGCAGTGTATAGTTAGAAATCGAGATTGCAATTGATAAGGTATGCAATATCCTGAGACATGCAAGCCAAAATTCCATTGCCGCAGGCAATTTGGAATGAATGTTGGCTGCGTTACTGTGAACATTCTATGAATCCTCAAAAATCTCTTGCAATCCCCAAAAACATACATTACAATAATGTTACAAATTCATTAACCCATTGGAGGAAAAATCTATGATAGATCTTATAGATGTAAGCAAGTCCTATGGTCCCGGCCTTCCGGCAGTGAACCATGCGAACTTACATATAGATAAAGGTGAATTCGTCTTTGTAGTAGGAAACAGTGGTTCAGGAAAAACAACCCTGATCAAACTTCTTATGAAAGAGCTGGATTCCACATCCGGCCAGATCATCGTAAGCGGTGAACGTCTGGAAGGAATGAAACACAGAAGAGTAGCCAAATACCGCCGTAAGCTGGGCGTAGTATTTCAGGACTTCCGTCTTCTGAAAGACAGAAATGTATATGAGAATGTAGCGTTTGCCCAGAGAGTAGTCAACCGTCCCACAAGAGTAATCCGTAAACGTGTCCCGGAGGTACTTCAGGAAGTTGGACTTGCTGTCAAATACAAATCCTTCCCGGATGAACTTTCCGGTGGAGAACAGCAGAGAGTTGCATTGGCAAGGGCGCTGGTCAACCGTCCGGATATCCTTCTGGCAGACGAGCCTACAGGAAACCTGGATCCGAAGACTTCCGAAGAAATCATGAAGCTTCTGGAACAGATCAACGACAGAGGAACCACAGTAGTGGTTGTTACACATAACAAGGATATTGTAAATTCCATGCGCAAACGTGTTGTGACCATGCATGAGGGCTCTATTATAAGTGACGAGAAAGAGGGAGAATATCATGAGGCCTAGTACAATCTGGTACACTCTGAAACAGGGTGTCAAAAATATCAAAAGAAACTGGATGTTTTCCCTGGCTTCCATTATCACCATGGCTGCCTGTATTTTTCTGTTTGGAATCTTTTTCTCCATTGTCAATAATGTGAATAATATTGCACATAAGGTAGAGCAGGAAGTGCCGATCACAGTATTCTTTGAAGAGGGAACTACAAACAAACAGATCAAAGCAATCGGAAAGAAGATCAAGGCACGTCCGGAAGTAGAGAAAATAGAGTATCAGTCAGCTGATGAAGCCTGGGAGGAATATAAAGAGCAGTATTTCCAGGGTTCAGAGGCAGCAGACGGATTTAAGGACGATAATCCTCTTGCAAATTCAGCCAATTATCGTGTGTATATGAATGACATCACGAAGCAGTCAGAACTTGTTTCCTATATACAGGAACTGAAACATGTAAGAAAAGTCAACCAGTCTGAGGAAGCAGCAAAAACACTGGGAAATATCAACAAGTTGGTTTCATATATTTCCATTGCCATCATTGTATTACTGCTTATTATCTCCATATTCCTGATCAGCAATACGGTATCTGTGGGTATTGCAGTCCGTAAAGAAGAGATCGGAATTATGAAATACATAGGAGCTACAGACGCATTTGTCAGAGCACCATTCCTGCTGGAAGGCATGGTTCTGGGGGTGGTCGGAGCAGCAGTTCCGCTGATCGTGCTTTATTTCTGTTATAATGGGGCAATATCCTATATTCTGACCAGGTTTAATGTGCTTACAGGTGTGGTGGATTTCATCCCGGTATGGCAGATTTACCAGACATTACTTCCAATAAGTCTGGGACTTGGAATCGGAATCGGACTGATCGGAAGTTTCTTTACAACAAGAAAGCATTTAAGAGTATAATAAAAAGCAGATAAGCATGAAGCTGCCGGAACAATGATATCATATCATAAACCGGCGGCTTTTTTTACAGGAGTGCAGACATGAAAAATAAAGAATTTTGGAAAGGTGCAGTAGCAGGAGCACTGGTTGTGACGTGCATCGGTACAGGTGTTTTTGCAGGAACAGGTCTTGCAGCAAAAGGAACAGCTCTTGGTGATCGCAAGTGTACATCAAAGCTGGCATATCTTGAAGAGCTGATCGACAGATACTATCTGGGAGATAAGGATGAAGAGAAGCTTCAGGAAGGACTTTATGCAGGTCTTCTCTATGGACTGGATGATCCTTATTCCAGATATTATACAGAAGAGGAATACGATTCTGAGAATTCTTCCAATGAGGGAAGCTATGTGGGGATCGGCATTCTTATGGAGAAGAATAAAGAAGGCGGAGTAAAGATTGTTGAATGCTATGAGGGTGGTCCCGGGGAAAAAGCAGGACTGGAGGAAGGGGACATCATCAGTGCCATTGACGGGGAAGATATCACAGAGGATGAAGTATCTGATGTTGCAGACATTGTCCGCAATTCAGATAAAGACAGTGTGGTGCTTACTGTTCACAGAGAAGGTGCAGAAGATGCCATGGAAATCACAGTCCCTGTCACAGATGTGGAATTACCGTCTGTTTTCCATGAAATGCTGGGTTCTAAAATCGGCTACATCCGCATTACACAGTTTACAGGCGTTACCGGCGAACAGTATCAGGAAGCTTTTGATGACCTGCAAAAACAGGGAATGGAGAAAATGATCGTGGATCTCCGCGATAATCCGGGTGGACTTCTTGATTCTGTCTGTGATGTCCTGCGGAAAATCCTTCCGGAAGGACTGATCGTTTACACCGAAGATAAGGACGGAAATAGAGAAGAGGAAAAATGTGATGGCAAAAACGAACTCCGGATTCCGCTTGCAGTCCTGGTAAATGAAAGCAGCGCCAGTGCATCAGAGATTTTTGCCGGTGCAGTGCAGGATTATGGTATTGGAACGATCGTCGGAACAACCACTTACGGAAAAGGCGTGGTACAGTCCATCCGCCAGCTCTCAGACGGAAGTGCCATTAAACTGACTGTTGCCAACTACTACACTCCAAAAGGAAACAACATCAACAAAACAGGAATCAAACCTGATATAGAGGTTTCTCTGGATACCAGCCTGCTGAATAAGAATAAAGACGAGATCACCCATGATGAGGATAATCAGCTGCAGGAAGCGCTTAAGGCAGTTGAGAAGGAAAAGTAGTTGTTTGGCTGATAGTTTGATGTTATACTGTATATATCTGTATTTATAATAGAAGCATTTTTATTATAGATGAAAAGCCCATTACTGAGCAGGCAGCGGATTTTGATTTGTAGTTGCTAAGACACTGAACAGTTAATGGGCATAAAGTGAAAAATATCAGAAAAAGAGGGCGACAACATGAGCGAATATGTGATCACCACCGACAACAATTCAGATCTTCCGGAGGAATATCTCAAAGACCATGGAGTAGGCTGCATGTATCTCAGTTATTCCATGGATGGAAAAAATTATACGCATGGAAATTTCCTTCCGGAGCATGAATTTTATGAGGCAATGAGAAACGGTTCCATGCCAACCACAGCACAGGTAAATCCTGAAAATGCAAAAGCACTGCTGGAGCCTTACCTAAAAGAAGGAAAAGATATTCTTCATATTGCATTTTCCTCTGCCTTAAGCGGTACATACAATAGCAGCCGTATCGCAGCAGAGGAACTGATGGAGGATTATCCGGACCGCAAGATCATCGTGGTAGATTCTCTTGGCGCTTCCCTTGGTCAGGGGCTTCTGGTTTACCTTGCACAGGAGAAGAAAGAGCAGGGAGAAGATATGGAGACAGTTGCGAAATGGGCAGAAGAGAACAGGCTTCATATGGTACACCTTTTTACAGTCAACGATTTAAACCACCTATACCGCGGAGGCCGCATTTCCAGAACTACTGCAGTAGTAGGAAGTATGCTGAATATTAAACCGGTCCTTCATGTAGACAACGACGGAAAACTCACTGCCATCGGTAAAGTCCGCGGCCGTAAAAAATCCCTTCAGGAGCTGGTAAAGCTTATGGATGAGAAAATCGGCAGCTATCATGACACCTGCCATACCATCTTTATCAGTCATGGCGACTGCGAAGAAGATGCAAATTATGTGGCAGAGAAAGTAAAAGAAAAATACCAGATCAACACGATTATCATGAATCAGGTAGGAGCCACCATCGGCGCTCATTCAGGTCCGGGAACAATGGCGTTGTTCTTTGTGGGAGATGAAAGATAAATTAGTTTTTTTTTGTAAAATGGTTTCATGGTATCATTATCCTGCGGGAAGATAAATGATACTGCGGAACCATTTTTGATATTACAGGAGAATTTTATGAAATTATTAAAAAAAGCATTCGCATTCACATTTATATTTATGCTGAGCGTTTCAGGACTGACAGGATATCAGGTAAACGCCTCAGAGGAGCCAAAACATCTGGATATCCTCTTCACCCATGATCTGCATTCTCATTTGAACAGCTTTCAAACGATTGTAGACGGGACACAGCAGGAGACCGGCGGGTTTGCCCGGCTGAAAACATTGATCAATGAGCATGAGAAAGAGAATACAGATACACTCATATTGGATGGCGGAGACTTCTCTATGGGAACTCTGATACAGACTGTATATGACACTGAGGCCGCCGAACTGCGGATGCTTGGATATCTGGGCTGTGATGTGACAACTCTGGGAAATCATGAATTTGATTACGGCTCCGATGGTCTGGCAGATATGCTGAACGCCGCAGTCAGTTCAGGCGAAAACCTTCCCAGGATGGTTGTGTGTAATGTGGACTGGGATGCAATGAAAAAAGCCGGCCTCAGTGAAGGACAGAAACAGATTTATGAAGAATTTCAGACATATGGAGTAAAAGACTATACGGTAATTCAAAAAGGTGATGTAAAGATTGCAGTACTGGGTGTTTTCGGCAAGGATTCTCTGGATTGCGCTCCTACCTGCGAGCTTCTTTTCAAAGACCCGTCAGAAGCAGCCAGAGAAACAGTAGAGGAAATAAAAAAGAACGAAGATGTAGACATGATCGCCTGTGTATCACACAGCGGAACATGGGAGGACGAAAAAGTATCAGAGGACGAAATCCTTGCAAAGAATGTTCCGGACATTGATCTGATCGTCAGCGGACATACCCACACACAGTTGGCAGAACCAATCCTGCAGGGAGATACCTGCATCGTATCCTGTGGAGAATATGGGAAAAACCTGGGAACAATTTCCATGACTCAGAAAGAGAATGGACGGTGGGAAACGGATACCTATGAGCTTGTTCCGGTTACGGATGAAATCAAAGCAGATGAAGCCACACAGAAGAAAATAGATGAATTGTCAGATACTGTTGACACCAATTATCTTTCCAATTTTGGTTATACCAGAGAGGAAATTCTGGCAGAGAATGACATTGAATTTAACAGCCTCAGTGAGATGGAAACAAAGCATGAGGAGTTAAATCTGGGAGATATCATATCAGATGCTTATGTATATGCAGTAGAGAATACAGGAGACTCTGACGGAGAAAAAGTAGATGTTGCAATCGTACCTGCCGGAACTGTAAGAGATACTTATACAAAAGGCAATATAACAGTGGAGCAGGTATATAACTCCTTCTCGCTGGGAACAGGAAAGGACGGACTTGCAGGTTATCCTCTGATCAGTGCATATTTAACAGGAAAAGAACTGAAAACAGTGGCAGAGGTAGATGCCTCAATTTCAGATTTTATGACAATAGCCAGATTATATTGCAGTGGAATGAATTTCACCTATAATCCCCACCGCATGATCTTAAATAAAGTAACAGACTGTTATCTGACAGGCAAGGGCGGGGAAAGGGAAGAAATACAGGACGATAAATTATATCATGTTGTCACCGACCTGTACACAGGCCGTATGCTTGGCTCTGTTCTGGACAAATCCTATGGTCTGATATCCATCGTCCCTAAAGATAAAAACGGCAATTCCATAGAGAATCTGGAAGATTATGCAGTCATGGATGGAAAAAAAGAACTGAAAGCCTGGGCTGCAATTGCAGAGTATATGCAATCCTTTGAAGACACAGATAAAGACGGAATTGCAAATGTGCCGGAATATTATGATACAACACACGAAAGAAAAGTTGCCGACAACAGCAAAAACATCATAAATCTGGTAAAACATCCGAATAAATTTGCCGTAGCGATTGTCGGGATATGTATTGTGGTTGTTGGGGTGATTCTGCTGTTGATCTTTGGGGTTGTAAAGATTATCAGAAGAAGGAGATAGTATTTTACTATAAATATTACCGCATACATGATCGCAAAAGGCTTTCGGGATGCATATGATATTGCTGTATATATTTATACTGGAAAGTAGCGAATATTCAATTAGTGAATGAAAATGTAGACATATTGTGGATGCAGATTTCTGCATTTTGTGTTAGGATAGAGTAGTAAATACAACTTAAGAATTGTAAAGATGATTCGCAGATTATTTATTTCAAACTTTTTGTGAAAAGAAAGGTGAAACGCAATGAACGTTATATGTTTCCATAACCCGGATGAAGAAAATGGCTATTTAAGTAACTGGTATCTTAGTCATTTTACAGTCAAGGGAATAGATTTTTCGTCAGTGGAGCAGTTTATGATGTATCAGAAAGCATGCCACTTTCATGATGAAAAAATAGCTAATGACATACTTCATACAGATGATGTTGCTGAGATTAAGAAATTAGGTCGTAAAGTACATAACTATGATGAAAATGTCTGGAATGGTGTAAGGCAGGTTATTGTGTATGAGGGATTAAAAGCGAAATTCAGTCAAAACGCAGATTTAAAACGGCAACTTGTTGATACAGGTGATGCTGTGTTAGCTGAATGCGCAGTAAGAGATCAGATCTGGGGAATAGGTTTATCTATGGGAGATCCAAACAGGTTTGAGCGAAGCAAATGGAAAGGCACCAATCTTCTGGGATATGCTTTAATGTTAGTGAGAGAACAGTTATAAACGGAGGAACACAAAACAAATGCACCTTGAGTTAGCCAAAACATTGCGAAATTACGACAGAAAAAATTTATCAAAGGACATCCTCACCGGGTTGATCATTATGGCTGTCTCGATCCCGATTTCCATGGGCTATGCCCAGATTGCGGGGCTTCCGGCGGTTTATGGACTGTATGGCTCTGTATTCCCGATCATTTTGTTTGGGCTGTTTTCCACATCGCCTCAGTTCATCTTCGGAGTGGATGCAGCACCTGCAGCGTTAGTCGGGGCGGCACTGGTGGAAATGGGAATCCAGAGTGGTTCGAAACAGGCAATGGCGGTTGTGCCGGTGCTCACATTTTTTGTGGCAGTCTGGCTGTTTGTATTTGCATTTTTAAAAGCAGGAAAACTGGTAAACTATATTTCCGCACCTGTAATGGGAGGCTTTATCACAGGTATCTGCACCACGATCATTCTCATGCAGGTGCCCAAATTAATGGGCGGAACTGCAGGAACCGGAGAATTGTCGGAGCTGGCAGAGCATATCTGGGCTACATTAGGGCAGATCAATCTGCCTTCCCTGATTTTAGGTCTGGTTTCTCTGGTCATCCTTCTGGTGATGAAAAAAATCCTGCCCAAGTTTCCTATGGTAGTAGTTCTGATGGCAGCAGGTGTATTATTATCCTATTTCGTCCCGATTTCCAACTGGGGAATCCGTACACTGGATGCAGTAGAACCGGGGCTGCCTGTATGGAGTATTCCTGATTTCTCTGCCATTGGTCTAAAAGAAGCGGTCATCTACAGTCTGTCAATTGCAGTAGTGATCATGGCGGAAACTTTACTTGGTGAGAATAGCTTCGCACAGAAAAATGGTTACAGGGTAAATGCTAACCAGGAGCTGGTAGCCTTTTCCATGGGAAATCTGGCAGCAGCTCTGACAGGCTGTTGTCCGATTAACGGTTCGGTGTCACGTACCGCCATCAGTGAACAGTACCAGGGAAAAACACAGTTGACCGGAATTGTTGCAGGAATTTCCATGATTCTTGTGCTTCTGGGAGCAACCGGGCTGATTGCTTATCTGCCGGTTCCTATGCTGACTGCAATTGTAATCTCCTCACTTCTGGGGGCAACGGAATTTGATCTGGCTGTACGTCTGAGGAAAATCAGCAAAAAGGAATGCCTGATTTACTGGGGCGCATTCTGGGGAGTGCTGACGCTTGGTACCATCAATGGAGTATTGATCGGTATTATTCTCTCCTTTGCCGAGATGATCATCCGTACTGCGAAACCGGCACGCTGTTTTCTGGGAGTGCAGCCGGGACACAGACATTTCGAAGATCTTACGGAAAGTCTGCATAACTGTGAGATTGAGGGAGTAGTGATCTACCGATTCAGCAGCAGCCTGTTTTTTGCAAACATAGATATTCTACAGCAGGATATTGAGAATGCCATTGGATCGGATACCAAAGCAGTCATTCTGGATGCCAGCGGGATTGGTAGCATTGATGTTACGGCTGCAGACAGGCTTGCAATTCTGTATCGTTCTCTGAAGTCAAGAGGAATTCGTTTCTACATAACAGAGCATATCGCTGAGCTGAATGAACAGATGCGCGCACTGGGACTTGGATTTATGATCGAAGAGGGACGTGTGCGTCGGACTATACATGTGGCATTGAAGGATATGGGAATCCATTATCCTTATCCTTTGAAGGGCAATGTAGATAATACAGAACGTTCTCCGTTCAGAAAGCGTGTGGACAACAGTGTACAGGAATTTGTCTGGGCTTTTGGTTCTGATTCTGAGGCAGAGATAGAGAAACAGATCCGTCTGCAGATTGAACAGCTGAAAGAGAACGGAGATATGCAGGAGCTGCTCCATGGTCAGTGGAATCATATGGATGAACTTGATGCAGATGCATGGATTGAGCATCTGGAAGAGCATATGAAAGAAATTGTAAAGATTTCCGGACAGGATGAACAGGAATTGACCGTACGTTTTGAGAAGCATCGAAAAAAACTCCGGGAACAGATGATGAAAGAGCATCCGGAGCTGGTGGCAATGTTCGAGGAGCGCAGGCGGCTTTTGGATGAGCAGCTTGAGAGAAAATGGCCGGATGTGTATGCTCTGGTCTTAAAACAGCGTGAGAAAGATAGCAGGTTAAAATAACAAGCAGTCTGGCATACAAATCAGAGCTTCTGAATCAGCGGATGTTCCCGGTAGTACATCTTGGTGAAGTTCAGGAATTTCTGCATATTGTCACTGATATATTTCCCCTTTTTCCATATCATTCCGATCTTTATGCGGATGGGTGGACTGAGGGGAATTCCTTTTATGCCGGAAGAGGCAAATCTGTCGGTCATGCTGGAATAGAGAAAACTTCCATATTTACAGGTCTTTACTAGCTGCAAAATAGTATAAATCTGGCTGCTGCGCATGATGATGTCCGGAACGTAACCGTCCGTTTCAAAGCGTGTTTTCAACAACTGGTTCTGTACGGAATCGGCATTGAAAAAGATCAAAGATTCTTTAGACATTTCTTTTGTGGTCACAACTTCTTTGTCTGCCAGTCGGTGGTCATCACTTACACAAAAAACAACCTGGTCGTTGGCCAGAAGAGCCTTGTTAAATTTATCAATATTATACTGTTCCATATTTACCAGAGCCAGATCCAGAGTGTCATCCTGTACCAGATTGCAGGCACGGACAGAGCCATATTCCTCCAGAACAACAGCGATTTCCGGATATTGGTCATGAAATGCGATGAGAAGCTCAGGGAAAAAGACAGTGCTCAGCATAGGCGGAATTCCGATACGAAGAGGGGGCTTTACTCTCGCCATACTGGAGTAATCTGCCTGAAGCTCGGTGCAGTACTGAAGAATGTAGGTAGCTTTGTTATAAAGCTCTTCGCCTTCTTCGGTAAGAATCAGTCGGTTTCCCTTCCTATAGAAAAGGCTGATGCCGAATTCAATTTCCAGGTCGCGGATAGCAACGGACACAGTGGGCTGAGTAACGTATAATTCCTCGGCTGCCTTGGTGATACTGTGGCAGCGGCTTGCTGTGCAAAAGTAACGGAGTTGGTTAAGTGTCATAAGTAATTTCCTCTAAATTCGTTGTAATGTGTCGAAATATGTCATTTCTATAGCAAGTATAGTATTTTCTGAAACTGCTTTAAGTTATCTTCAAATAAAAAATACCATATACCTATCATAATTTCCATATTTATTTCTAAAGTTTTTTTTAATATAGTAATATTGCATAAAAAAAACCTGCTAAAATTGAGATTATAAAAATTTTTTATGGGGATATGCAACCCATTAATTTGTTTTTTTATACGTGCATGATTTATAATAAACTCATCAAAGGAAACGTGCACGGCCGGTACCTTTCAAGAGAGATTAATAAAAAAAAGACGGATAAGTAAGACAAAAGCGAAGAGCAAAATAAAAAATGAAATCACAGAAAAAAGTGAAAGGAGATCAATAAAATGTCTCAACAAACAATCACACTGTTATTTCTTGTGTTTACGATCATTAGTTTCATCCTCGAAAAGATACCACTTGGGCTTACAGCTTCAATCTGTGCAATCGGATTGACACTCACCGGAGTAGTGGATGTATCTACAACGTTTTCACAGTATGTAAACAGTAACGTAATCCTTTGTGTCGGCATGTTTGTAGTAGGTCAGGCACTATTTGAAACAGGAATGGCAAATAAAATCGGAGGTCTGGTCACCAGATTTGCCAGAACAGAAAGAACATTGATTATTGCAATCATGGTAATCGTAGGTGTGATGTCCGGATTCTTATCAAACACAGGTACAGCAGCAGTGCTGATCCCTGTAGTCTGTGGAATCGCTAATGAATCCGGCTATTCAAGAAGCCGACTTTTGATGCCGCTGGTATTTGCAGCAGCGCTTGGCGGGAATCTTTCCATCATCGGTGCACCCGGAAACCTTATGGGTGTAAACGCACTTCAGGAAATGGGGCTTTCCACAAGCTTTTTCATGTATGCACCGGTGGGAGTCCCGATGCTTCTGGTAGGAATTATCTACTTCGTTTTCATTGGATACAGATTTCTTCCGGATGGAAAAGGGGCTGTAGGGGCAACTGTTGAAAAACAGAAAGATTTCAGTGATGTACCGAAATGGAAACAGACTGTTTCACTGATAGTTCTGATACTTGTGATTCTTGCAATGATTTTTGAGAAACAGATCGGAGTCAGCATTGAGATTTCTGCATGCATCGGAGCAATCATTCTGGTGCTGGTTGGAGTTCTTTCAGAAAAAGAAGCACTGGCTTCCATTGATCTGAAAGTAGTATTCCTTTTTGGAGGATCTCTTACACTTGCCAAAGCCCTGGATACAACAGGTGCCGGTGAACTGATAGCAGATAAGATCGTAGGACTTCTGGGTGCAGACCCGAACCCGATCGTGCTTCTTCTGGTAATATTCATTGTAACCTGTGCACTGACAAACTTCATGTCAAACACGGCCACAACCGCACTGATGATCCCAATTGCAGTTTCTCTGGCAAACAACCTTGGTGCGGATCCGAGAGCTGTTGTTATCGCAACTGTTATCGCAGGCTCCTGTGCATATGCAACACCGATTGGAATGCCTGCAAATACTATGGTAGTAGGACTTGGAGGATATAAATTCAAGGATTACGTGAAATCAGGTTTACCGTTGATTCTGGTATCCTTCGTGATCTGTATGATCCTTTTGCCTGTTTTGTTCCCGTTCTATCCGTGAGAGGATAAAACATATGAGACGGAAGATTTTCCGCTTAATGTAAATGTATCAATAGAAATAAAGCAGAAAACATGCTGCTTTAGATAAATAACCCAAAATTAAAAGCCAAACAACCCTAAACCATTGAATGATCAGGAGGTAAATCATGACTAAGGAAAATGGAGTTAAAGTATTAACAGACATGGTAGCAGATTTTGTTGCCCATATTGGAAAAAAATTACCGGACGACGTAGTAACAAAACTGGAAGAGCTTGGTTCTCAGGAAAGCGCAGCACTTCCAAAAGTACTTTATGAGACAATGACTAAGAACCAGGGACTGGCTGTAGAGCTGAACCGCCCAAGCTGCCAGGACACAGGAGTTCTTCAGTTCTGGCTGAAATGCGGAACTAATTTCCCGTACATCAACGAGCTGGAAGCCCTTTTGAAAGAAGCTGTTGTACAGGCTACTTTTGCAGCACCATTAAGACATAACTCTGTAGAAACTTTTGACGAGTACAACACCAAGAAAAACGTTGGAAAAGGAACTCCGACTGTATGGTGGGACATCGTTCCAAACAGTGATAAATGTGAGATTTACGCATACATGGCAGGAGGCGGATGTACTCTTCCGGGAAAAGCAATGGTACTTATGCCAGGTGCAGGATATGAAGGCGTTACCGATTTTGTTCTTGATCAGATGACAACTTACGGACTGAATGCTTGTCCTCCGCTTCTTGTGGGTGTAGGTGTAGGAACATCTGTAGAGACAGCAGCCCTCAACTCCAAGAAAGCACTTATGCGTCCGATCGGTTCTCACAATGACAATGCAAATGCAGCAAAAATGGAGAAGCTTCTGGAAGACGGAATCAATGCAATCGGCCTTGGACCGCAGGGAATGGGCGGAAAATATTCTGTAATGGGTGTTAATATCGAGAATACAGCCCGTCATCCGTCTACAATCGGTGTAGCAGTAAATGTAGGCTGCTGGTCACACCGCCGTGGTCACCTGACCGTAAATTCTGACCTTACAGTAACCTGTGATACACATTCCACATGGAAATTCAACGCATAATCGGAGGGAAAAAACATGATCGAAATCAGAGGAGATAAAAAAGTTCTTATTACACCAATCAGTGAAGAAGACCTGGCTGACATCAAAATCGGTGATATTGTATGGCTGGACGGAGAGCTGATGACCTGCCGTGATGTGGCACATCGCCGTCTGGTTGAGTATGGAAGAGAACTTCCATATGATATCAAGGACAAAGCAATTTTCCACGCTGGCCCAATCGTTCGTAAAATTGAGGGAACAGAAGATGACTATGAAATGGTTTCCGTTGGGCCGACAACCTCCATGCGTATGGAGAAATTTGAGTATGAATTTACTAAGCTTACAGGTGTAAGAGTAATCGTTGGAAAAGGCGGAATGGGACCGAATACAGAGCGTGCATGCAAAGAATTTGGTGCGATCCACTGTGTATTCCCGGCTGGCTGTGCAGTAGTAGCTGCAACAGAGGTTGAGAAGATCGTAGAACATCACTGGGATGAGCTTGGAATGCCTGAGACCTTATGGTGCAACAAGGTAAAAGAATTTGGTCCGCTGATCGTATCTATCGATGCACAGGGCCGCAACCTGTTTGAAGAAAACAAGGTTATCTTCAATGAGAGAAAAGAAGCTGCTAAGCAGGCTATTTATCCGGAAGTTAAGTTTATTAAATAATGCATTTCAGTTTTACAAAAGTAAAAACCGTACGATTTCTTCTTTATTGTTTCAAAGATAAAAAAAGATAAACATCATCTAAGATGAAAAGAAAAGGTGGCTCACAGATTTTCTTCATACATGGTCTGTGGGCTGCTTTTTTCTGTATACGAAATTTAAATAAATAGTAACTTTAACCGAATCAAGTAAGTCCCCTGCGGAGGTTGCGAAAAGCAATAAGCAGTGGGTGGGGACTCGCATACAAATGATTATGCCACTGCTACATCTTTTTCCTCCGCCTTGAAATAAAAAAAATTATCCTGCAAGATTGTTTCAGGAATTAACATGTCGACACATTAGAGCGTGTCTGAAAAATCATTCCCGCAATCTGCACGCCCCACTTTGCGATATATTTTGTCCGAATTCGGTTGTCGTAGCCCATGAATTTTGGCAAGTAAAGATTATCTGAAAACTGAAAAAATAGGTATAAAAAATAAATATAGGGCTGTTGCAATGACGGAAAATAAGGTATGATATCTGCAGAAGCATGTTACACGTTTCTATAACCCGGGTGAAGTAAATGAAAAAGGCAATAATCTGTTGAGATATCTTCACCGGATAGACACAAAATCATTTGGAGAAAGTTATATGAAAAAGTTTAAGTTAAATGTACAGAGACATATCTGCATTTTATTATGCTTTATTTTATATATTACCGTGCTTCCCCTTCCTGTATCAGCAGAGGAAGCAAAATCCAAAACAGTCAGAGTAGGCTGGTATGAAGGAACTTATAATACCACAGGAGCAGACGGTCAGAGGAGAGGCTACAGCTACGAATACCAGCAGGCAGTAGCTGCGCATACCGGATGGAAATATGAATATGTGGAGGGAAGCTGGGCAGAACTGATGAGTATGCTGAAAAATGGACAGATCGATCTGCTGGGAGGCATTTCCTATACAGAGGAACGTTCCACTTCCATGCTTTTTTCAGAATTGCCTATGGGAGAGGATAAATATTACCTGTATGTGGATACTTCTAATACAGATATCTCCATTTCAGATCTGACTACATTAAATGGAAAAAGAATCGGTATGCTGCCGAATGCACTTCCTGCCGAAATGTTCCATGAGTGGGAGAAAAGTCATGGAGTGAACACGCAGCAGGTTGATATTACCGGTGCAGATGATGTTCGTCAGAAATTGAAAAATCATGAAATTGACGGATTTGTTTTAAATGAATCTCCACAGTGGGAAAGAGACGATATTTCTCCTGCTATTCTGATTGGTAGCTCCTATAATTATTTTGCAGTCAGCAAAAAACGCCCGGATTTGAAAGAAGAGCTGGATCAGGTAATGCAGAAGATAGAGAGGGAGAATCCTTTTTATACAGACGATCTTTATAAAAGGTATCTCTCTGCAAATTCCCTTGAAACTCTTACGGATGAGGAACAGAACTGGCTGGAACAGCATGGGGCGGTCCGGATTGGATATCTGAAAAATGATGTGGGTATCAGCCTTGTGGATACGGAGTCAGAGAAACCGGTAGGAATTATTAACGATTATATTAGTCTGGTATCCGGTTATCTGGGTGAACAAGCCATAGAATTTCAACTGACAGGTTTTGAATCCCAGGAGAAAGAGCTGCAGGCATTAAAGGATAACAGGATTGATATGATTTTTCATATGAACCAGAATCCATATGAAGCTGAGCAGAATGATATTGTATTGTCAACGAATCATGAAAGCTTATCTCAGCCTATAATGAAAATAGGATACTGA